>CAKSPL010000005.1 GCA_934481325.1 uncultured Eubacteriales bacterium
GCACCCCCCAGTCATAAATCATACCGCCGCCGTGTTCCTTTTTGCCCCGCCAGTCACCGGGGATACCGCGGGAACCCTGATAGCGGGATTCCACCGAGGTCACCCGCCCCAGCTTGCCGGAGCGATACGCCTCACGGGTCATCCGGTAATCGCAGTCCCAGCGGCGGTTCTGATGCGCGGTAAAAAGTCTGCCGCATTCGTTTGCCACCGCGCAGATCTCGGCAAGATCGGCACAGGAAAGCGTAACCGGCTTTTCGGAAATCACGTGCTTGCCCGCGCGGAGTGCCGCGATGGCAAGCGGCTTGTGAAATTCGTTCGGTGTGGCGATGGTGATAAAATCCACCGCGGGGTCGGCAAGCACCGCCTCAAAGGTGGGATAAGCGTGAATGCCGTTTTCCTCGGCAAGCGCGCGGCGTTCCTCTTTGATGTCATAAATACCGGCAAGGTTTACTGCCCCCGCCTCCAAAATGTGGCGCGTGTGCCAGCCGCCCATTCCGCCCCAGCCCACTACCGCACAGGTTTTCTTTTCGTTTTGGTTGCTCATAAAAGCTCCTCCTTTCCGAAATCGATTCCATTATAAGATAAAATATGCTGTTTTGCAAGACATTTCAGGCAAAAAAGGAGACAAACTTTGCTGTTTTCCGGTCGGAAAAATTTTTTACGCAGGACTTGTGCAAAAAAGAAAAAAATGATATAATAAAATGAAAGATTCTGCAAACCCGCAAAAAAGAGAGGTAGCACTGTGACCGACAGACAATCACACATCCGCAATTTTTCAATCATTGCCCATATTGACCACGGCAAATCCACGCTTGCCGACCGATTGCTGGAAGCCACGCAAACGGTTGCCAAACGCGATATGGAGGAACAGCTCCTCGACAATATGGACCTGGAACGCGAGCGCGGCATCACCATCAAAGCGCGCGCCGTGCGGCTGAATTACCGGGCACCCGACGGGGAGAATTATATTCTCAATCTGATTGACACCCCCGGTCACGTGGACTTCAATTACGAGGTTTCCCGCTCGCTCAACGCCTGTGAGGGCGCACTATTGGTGGTGGATGCCACCCAAGGCATCGAGGCGCAGACGCTTGCCAACGCCTATCTCGCGGTGGACGCGGGGCTGGAAATCCTGCCCGTCATCAATAAAATCGACCTTCCCTCCGCCGACATTGAGGGGACAAGGCAGGAAATTGAAGACGTGATCGGGATCCCTGCGGAAGGTTGCCCCGCGGTTTCCGCCAAAATGGGACTGAATATCCCGGATGTATTGACCGGCGTGGTCAATGACATTCCGGCACCGTCCGGGGACGAAAACGCCCCCCTCAAAGCCCTGATTTTCGACTCGTATTACGACAGCTACCTCGGTGTGGTGGTGTACGTGCGGGTAATGGACGGGTGCCTTTCCGCGGGGGACACGATGAAGCTGATGAGCACCGGAAAAACCTTTGAGGTGGTAGAGGTCGGTTATATGGAGCCGTTCGGCTTGCAGAAAGGGGAGTGCCTGCGCGCGGGAGAGGTGGGATATATCACCGCCTCCATCAAGAGCGTGGGGGACACCCGCGTGGGCGACACCGTGACCAAAGCGGACAACCCCACCGCCACCCCCTGCCCCGGCTTCAAGGCGGTACAGCCGATGGTGTATGCGGGCATTTACCCCGCAGACGGGTCGAGATACGGGGATCTTCGTGACGCGTTGGAAAAGCTGCAGCTCAATGACGCCGCGCTCTCCTTTGAGCCGGAAACCTCCGTGGCACTCGGCTTCGGTTACCGTTGCGGCTTTCTGGGACTCCTGCATATGGAAATCATAGAGGAGCGGTTGGAGCGGGAGTTCAATCTGGATCTCATCACCACCGCGCCCAGCGTTATCTATGAAATCAAAAAACGGAACGGGGAAACCGTGCGCATCGACAACCCGACCAACTACCCAGACCCCGCCGAAATTGAGTGCGCGAAGGAACCGATCGTGCGCGCCTCCATCATTACGCCCTCCGAATTTGTGGGGGGACTGATGGATCTGTGTCAGGATCGGCGCGGCGAATTTATCGATATGAAGTATCTGGACACCAAACGGGTGGAATTGCACTACCGTTTGCCCCTCAATGAAATCATCTATGACTTTTTCGATGCACTGAAAAGCCGCTCCCGCGGATACGCCTCGCTGGATTATGAGCTGGAAGGCTACTTTGACAGCAAGCTGGTAAAGCTGGATTTCCTGCTCAACGGCGATCAGGTGGACGCGCTCTCTTTCATCGTACACGAGGAAAAAGCCTATGCACGCGCCAGAAAAATTGCGGAAAAGCTGAAGGACAACATCCCGCGCCAGCTCTTTGAGGTGCCGATTCAGGCGGCAATCGGGGGCAAGATTATCGCCAGGGAAACCGTGAAAGCGATGCGTAAGGACGTGCTTGCCAAGTGCTACGGCGGTGACATCACCAGAAAAAAGAAGCTGTTGGAAAAGCAGAAAGAGGGCAAAAAGAAGATGCGTCAGCTCGGCTCCGTGCAGATTTCGCCCGAGGCGTTTATGGCGGTACTCAAGCTGGACGACGAAACCTGATGGAAACCCTCGGGCTGTATCTGCACGTCCCGTTTTGCCTCGGGAAGTGCCGTTATTGCGATTTTTACTCGGGCGCGTATCCCGAAGAAACGAGAAAAGCATATACAGAGGCACTCTGCCGCCATCTTGCCGCCCTTTCCCCCCTTGCGGCGGAATATACCGTAGACACGGTGTATTTCGGCGGCGGCACGCCGACCCTGCTCGAGGGGGCGGATTTTGCCCGCATTTTGCATACCGTAAGGGGGTATTTTGCCCTTTTGCCCGGCGCGGAAATCACCGCAGAGGCAAACCCCGCCACGGTGGATGAAGAAAAGGCAACGGAGCTGCTCTCTGCGGGGGTGAACCGCCTGAGCATCGGGGCGCAAAGCCTTGCCGATAACGAATTGCGCGCCCTTGGCAGGCGGCATACAAAAAGTGACTTTTTGCATACCGTAAGGGGGGTAATTGCCGCAGGCTTTGCCAATGTAAGTGCCGATTTGATGGTCGGCATCCCCGAACAGACACCGGCTTCCTTTGCCGAAACACTTGCCGGAATGCTTGCGCTGAAGCTGCCGCACCTTTCGGTCTACGGGCTTCGCGTGGAGGAGGGAACCCCTTTTTACCGGGAACGCGCAACGCTCCCGCTCCCCGGTGAGGACGCGGAAGCACAGATTTGGGAAACCGCCGTGCGGGAGCTGACCGGAGCCGGGTATCGCCACTATGAAATCAGTAATTTTGCCCTGCCGGGGTCTGAATCAAAGCATAATTTGCGCTATTGGCTCCGCTCCCCGTATCTCGGGTTCGGACCCGGTGCCCATTCTTTTTTTGAAAACGTCCGCTATGAAGCCCCGCGTGACCTTGCTGCATATCTCGCGGCGGCAAAGGAGGGGAAATGGGATTCTCTTCGCCAAAACGCACACCGTGTGGGGGGTAAAGAGGAACAGGACGAATACGTAATGCTTCGGATGCGGCTGGATACCGGCGTGGAGGAGGCGGATTTTACCCGCCGCTTCGGCGTCGGGATGGAGCAGACATACGGCGATTTTTCGCGTCTTGTTTCCGCCGGATTTCTCACAAAGCAAAACGGGCGCATCGCCTTTACCGAAAAAGGCTTTCGCGTCAGCAATGCCATCCTTTCGGACTGGCTGGACTTCGGCGAGGTCTGAAACGCCTTTTCACAGCGGGAAAACGGCGCGCGTTCCGCTCCCACAAAAGACTGTGGCGCAAGAACCGCCCTCTTTTCGGATTTGCCGAACTTCGGCAAGGTCTGAAACGCCCGAAACGGCACAAAACAAAGGAGTACCTATGGATTTTCTGGTCATTTCCGACACGCACGGTCGGGGGGATCGCCTTGCCGCCGTGCTTGCCCGTACACACGCGGATGTGCTGTTTTTTCTCGGGGACGGGCTACGCGATCTCGCGGGCGTTGCGGATGCGCCGGGGCTTCCCCCCACGGTGCGCGCCGTGCGTGGGAACTGCGATTTTTTCGGAAGTCACGACACCCCCGAAACGCGAGTGGAGGACTTTGGCGCAACCCGCTTTTTCCTCACGCACGGACACCGTTTCGGGGTTAAATACTCCACCGAGGCACTTGCCGCCGCCGCGGCGGCGGCAGGGGCGGATGTGGCATTGTACGGTCACACGCACACCCGCTATACCGCAACCATCCCCGCCGGAACGGTTTTGGGCGGAGTGCGGCTTGTCAAACCGCTGTTGTTGCTCTGCCCGGGCAGTCTCGGGGAACCGCGCGACGGCGCGCCGGGCTTTGCCACCGTCACCGTCCGCCAGAACGGCATTCTTGCCGGGTTCGGGGAGCTGACGTAGTTTTTCTCCGTTTGCGGAGACAATCAATTAAATAAAGAGGTGAACAAGATGGAGAAACCGACTGTTACAACGGATGAAGGCAAGGTGCTGCAGGCAACCCTGATTGCACTGGAAGCATACGCCGCCAGCAAAAACGAGAACCTGACCGCAGAATTTATCCGCAACATTCTGGAGGCCCTGGAAAAATAACCCCCTCCCGGCACCCCGCCGCACGCACGGCACATTTCGCCCGCACGGCGCACCCGCACACCCGCCCCACGGCGGCACCCATTGACTGTTGCGTATCTGCGCCCCCGTGACACCCCGCGCCGCCCATCGAAAACGCCCGCCGAAAAATAAAAAATTTTCTTTCTTTTTTTGTTTTTTTGTGCTATAATGTTTTCTTGTGCGATTCTTCGCGCAAACTGTCAGATGTAAAGAAGGTTTTCCGAATATGAACTATGAAATTCTCCTGCCCCTTGCGCTGATTCTCGCGCTCTCCAAGGTACTGGTTAAGGTGTGCCAGCGGCTGGGGCTGCCCCACGTGGTGGGGATGCTGCTTGCCGGCGTGCTGATCGGCTTCATCCGCTGGATTCCGGAGCAAAGCGTGCTGACCGGCACGGCACTGGAAGGGCTTTCGTTCCTTTCCAAGGTCGGCGTGATTCTGATTATGTTTTCCGCAGGTCTTGAAACCGACATCAAGGAACTGAAAAAAATCGGCGGTCCCGCTGTGCTGATCACCACCGCAGGGGTGGCGGTGCCGATGGGACTCGGCTTTGTGTTGGCTTGCCTGTGCAACGGCGGCTTTGCGGGAATGACGCGGGACACGGCTCTTTCCAACCTCTTTTATGGGGTCATTCTCACCGCAACCTCGGTATCGGTTACGGTTTCCACGCTCAAGGAGTTAGGCAAGCTGACCTCCAAAATGGGCAGTACCATTGTGGCGGCGGCAATCCTGGATGACCTGATCGGCATTGTGGTGCTTTCCTTTGTCATTGGGATGAAGGGCGGCAATTCCGGTGTGCAAAGCCCCCTGACCGTGTTGGCAAAAACCCTGCTTTTCTTTGTGGCGGCAATCGTGTTCGGGCTTCTCGTTCATCGCTTTTTCCGCTGGCTGGACAGCAAATACCCCCACCACCGCCTGATTCCGGTGCTTTCCCTCGCGCTCTGCTTTTTTGCCGCATACGCCAGTGAACGCTGGTTCGGCGTGGCGGACATCACGGGCGCATTCGTGGCGGGGCTGGTGCTTTCCCGCAATCCGGACGCCAAATACATTGACCGCCGCTCCGACATTGTGTCGTATATGATTTTTACCCCCGTATTTTTCGCCAATATCGGCATCACCTCGGATTTTTCGGGCATTGACGCCAATATGGCACTGTTCGGCACCCTCTTTATCCTTGTGGGGATGGCAGGCAAGGTAATCGGATGCGGACTCTCGGCACTTTGCTGTCGGTTTTCGGCAAAGGATTCGATGCGCATCGGCTTTGGGATGATGCCCCGCGCCGAGGTGGCGTTGGTCTGCGCGCAGAAGGGCGTGGACAGCGGAATGGTGCATTCCTCGATTATGCCGTTTATCGTGATAATGATTGTGATTACCAGCTTCCTCACGCCGATTATTCTCAAATCCAGTATGAAAAACGAACCGCCCGAGGGCGGGGAAGGCACGCCGGAACCGATGCCGGAAAGCGCGGCCGCCGGCGGCAACTGAAAGGCTTTTTATGAAAGAAGTGGAAATCTACACCGACGGTGCGTGCCGCGGAAACCCCGGGCGGGGCGGCTGGGGGGCGATTCTCGTTTACAACGGGGTGGAAAAGGAGCTTTCCGGCGGGGAGGCGCACACCACCAACAACCGTATGGAGCTTTCCGCCGTGATTGCGGCTCTCAGTGCGCTAAGGGAGCCCTGCCGCGTGTGTGTGACCTCCGACTCCCGCTACGTGGTGGAGGCGGTCAACAACGGATGGGTGGAAAGCTGGCGCGCGCGGGGCTGGAAAAAAGCCGATAAAACGTCTGCACTGAACGTGGATTTGTGGGAACAGCTGTTGGGACTTCTGAAAAAGCACGAGGTGCGCTTCGTATGGGTGCGCGGACACGCGGGGCATCCGTACAATGAACGGTGTGACGCCCTTGCCACCGCCTTTGCCGACAGCTTTCTCTGAAAAGCCGGGGAAAAATACCCAACAAAAAAACACGGGAGCCTTTCCGGCTCCCGTGTTTTTGGCACTGCGGCGCGTTTTATTTGGTAATGATGCGGATGTTTGCCGGCTTGATGCCTGCCTGCTCATACACGATCTCGTTGATTTGCGAGATCTGACGGGGGAGCAGCTCCGTGCCGTTGACCACGATGGAACAGCTGTCGCCGTTGATTACTGCCACACACTGCTCAAAACCCTTGGCAAGCACCAGAGATTCGATGTTCGCCTCGGCCTCCATCGCGGCGGCAAGCTCCTTGATTTCCTGCAATGCGCCGGTTTTGGTGGCTTCGTCGGCATTTTCGTTGTCCACCACGCCCTGTAAGACCTCCAGTGCCTCGTCCCGCGCGCGCTGACGGTTCACCTGCGCGGCAGAGAAGTAACCCGCCGTGCTGTCGGTGGGCGTGGTGGTGCCGGTATCGGCACTCGGCTCTCCGCCCGTGGGCGCGGGGTCCACCGTGTTCTGCTTGCCGCCAAACAGGACAAAGTTCAGCACCAGTGCCGCGGCAATCAGCAAAACGGCACAGGTTACAATCACCGTGCGGCGGCGCATTTTCGGGAAATGCCGTTTCTTTTCGGTCAGTTCGGTTTCCGGTCGGTTTTCCGGTAATTTCAGTTGATTTTCCATCTGTTTTCCTCCCTTTGAGTTGGTCTCACCCTACTATATGCGGGCTTTTTGCGGCTTATGCCGCTTTTTCTTTCGCAGGACTTGACATTTTTTCGGTTTGTGCTATACTGTAATTGGTTGCACGCGCAACTATCTGCCCGCAGGAGAACCCGTTATCTTTTTAAGGAGGAAATATGCCGACCCTGAACCGAAGACTGAATGTTATCGTGCGCTGTGCCGCACTCTACCGGGAAAAAGCCCTTGCCGGCACCGGCGTGGGGGCGTATGAAAACACCTATCTGTTTCATATCTGCCATCACCCCGGCATCGCACAGGAAACGCTGGCAAAGGAATTGTACGTCAACAAAAGCAGTGTCACGCGGCACCTTGCGCACCTGGAGGCGGAGGGCTTTCTCACCCGCCGCCCGGACGAAAACGACCGCCGCGCCCTGCTGGTATACCCCACCGAAAAGGCTCTGGCAATCCTGCCCCGCCTGCGCGAGATCGGGCAGGAATGGGAAAAACTGCTGACGGCAGGACTCACTGCGGCGGAGTCAGAGATGTTTTTAAGCATCCTTGACCGGGCATTTGACAACGCCCGTGCCGCCGTAAGGGAGGAAGAAGGATGAAGCTGATTTTCCGCTATCTGAAACCGCTTTCGGGCAGTATCGCCTTTGGGCTTTCGGTCAAAATTTTCGCCACGCTGATGGAGCTTTCGCTCCCCTACATATTAAGTTATATCCTTGACAGCGTGGTGCCGCTCGGCGAGATTGCGCCGATTCTGATTTTCGGCAGTGCAATGGTACTGGCGGCACTGCTGGCAATGCTCGGCAACGTGATTGCCAACCGCAATGCGGCAAGGGTGGCAAAAATCGCCGCAAAGCAAATCCGCCACGACCTGTTTGACGCCACGATGCACCTGACCTCCCGGCAGGTGGACGCCTTTACCGTGCCGTCACTGGAATCCCGCCTGACCAGCGACACCTACAACGTCCATCATTTTATCGGGATGATGCAACGCGTTGGCATCCGCGCGCCGATTCTGTTGCTCGGCGGCATCTGCATCACCTTGTTTCTCGACTGGCGGCTTTCCCTGATTCTGCTCGCCACGCTCCCGCTGATCGGCTTTGCGGTGTTCCGCATTACGATGCGCGGCTTGCCGCTTTACCGCAAAAATCAGCTGGCGGTGGACGGGATGGTGCGCGTGGTGCGGGAGGACTGCCAGGGCGTGCGCGTGATTAAGGCTCTGTCCAAGGAGGATTTTGAAGCCCGCCGCTTTGACGCGGCAAACCGGGAATTGGTCACGGCGGAACGCCGCGCCGGCGTAACGATGGCGGCATCCCAGCCGGTGATGAATTTTTCCCTCAATCTGGGGCTGGTGGCGGTCATCGTCTGCGGGGCGTATTTTGTCAACGGCGGGCTTTCCAAGCCCGGGCGAATTATCGCCTTTATCCAGTATTTTACGCTGATGTCCACGGCGATGACCACCGTTACCCGCATTTTCGTGCAATACACCAAAAGCCTTGCCAGTGCCAACCGCATTGACGAGGTGCTGAATGCCGCCTGCACCCGCCGCACCTCGGCAGAACCGGCACGCACCGAGGAGCCGTATCTGGTGTTTGACGACGTCAGCTTTTCCTACAACGGCAAAAAGGACAATCTTTCGCACGTTTCTTTCACCCTGCCGAAGGGCGGCACGCTCGGCATCATCGGGGCAACCGGCTCCGGCAAAACCACCCTTCTGCAATTGCTGATGCGGTTTTATGACGCGGACAGCGGCAATATCCGCATCGGCGGGCGGGATCTTTATTCCTACCCGGAGGAGGAATTGCGCGCCCTGTTCGGCACGGTGATGCAAAACGACTTCATCAGTGCCGACACGGTGGCGGAAAATATCCGTTTCGGCAGGGAAATCTCCGGCGAGGCGGTGCATCGCGCGGCAGAGCTGGCGCAGGCAAGCGAGTTTATCGAAGCGTTTGGGGATGGCTTTGCACACGAGCTGACCGCCAAAGGCACCAACGTGTCGGGCGGGCAGAAGCAACGCCTGCTCATCGCCCGCGCGCTGGCGGGGGAGCCGGAAATTCTCGTTCTGGACGACGCCTCCTCCGCGCTTGACTATAAAACCGACGCGGCACTCCGCCGTGCCATCCGGGAGCATACGCACGCCACCACCGTGGTGGTGGCGCAACGGGTCAGCTCCGTGCGCTCGGCAAACCTGATTCTGGTGCTGGAGCACGGCAGAATCATCGGTAGCGGCACACACGAGGAGCTGATTGACAGTTGCCCCGTTTACCGGGAAATCAGCGAATCGCAGATGGGGGGTGCTTTCCTTGAATAATATGGGCATCGGCGGCGGAGGCGGAGGGCTTGGCAAATCCCGCAGTCTTTCCAGCACCACGGTGGATCAGAAGCAGACCCGCGCCACCAAAATCGCGGTTCTGCGCCGAATGGGAAAATACCTCTTTTATTATAAAAAGACCGTTGTGCTGGCACTTTTCCTGATGTTTCTTTCCAACGGGCTGGCACTGGCAGGCCCCAAGCTCTCGGGCAAAGCGATTGACGCAATCTCGCTTGGCACCGGGGCGGTGGATTTTCACACCGTTTTCGTGTACGGTGCCGTTCTGGCGGTGTTTTACGCGGTATCGGCATTGCTTTCCTACCTGCTGGCGGTGCTGATGGTGCGCCTTTCGCAAAAAATCATCTACCGGATGCGGCGGGAGGTTTTCGAGCATCTGATTACCCTGCCCGTAGGGTATTTTGACACCCACGCCACCGGCGACATCATCAGCCACATTTCCTATGACATTGACACGGTCAACGCCTCGCTCTCGCACGACCTGTTACAGGTGATTGCCAGCGTGGTCACGGTTACCGGCGCGCTCGGGATGATGATTTCCATCTCTCCCGTGATGATTCTGGTTTTCGCCGTAACGGTGCCTGCCTCCATCCTGTTCACGCGCTACAAATCGCGCCGCGTGCGGCCGCTTTTCAAGGCGCGCTCGATGAAGCTGGGGGCATTGAACGGCTTTGCGGAGGAAATGCTGTCGGGTCAGCGCACCATCCGCGCCTACGCGGGGGAGGACGCCGTGCTTGCCCGGTTTGACCGGCGCAACGAGGAGGCGGCACAGGCATACTATAAAGCCGACTGGTACGGGGCAATCATCGGCCCCTCGGTCAACCTGATCAACAACGTGTCGATTGCGCTGGTCACGGCGTTCGGCGGGATTCTCTTTATGCTCACGCTCACCAACCCCGCGCTCTCCCCCGTATTTGCCGTTTCCCTGGGGGACGTGTCGGCTTTTGTGCAGTATTCCCGCAAATTTGCGGGGCCCATCAACGAGCTTGCCAATATCATCAGCGAGCTGCAATCCGCCCTTGCCGCGGCGGAGCGGGTGTTCCTCCTGATTGACGAGGAAAGCGAACCGGCTGACGCACCGGACGCCGAGGTGCTGACCGACCCCGCAGGGGAGGTTGCCTTTTCCGACGTGCGGTTCGGATACCTGCCGGAGCGGGAAATCCTGCACGGCTTTTCGGTGCTGGCACAGCCGGGGCAGACGGTTGCCATCGTAGGCCCCACCGGAGCGGGAAAAACCACCGTCATCAATCTGCTGATGCGGTTTTACGATGTGAACGGCGGCAGTGTTTCGGTGGACGGAACCGACATCCGCGCGCTCACGCGCGCCTCGCTCCGGCGCGGCTTTACGATGGTATTGCAGGAAACCTGGCTCTTTTACGGCACGATTCTGGAAAACATCACCTACGGTAAGGAAAACGTCACCCGCGAAGAGGCGATTGCCGCGGCAAAGGCGGCGCGGATTCACGACTATATCGAATCCCTGCCGAACGGATATGACACGCTCCTGTCGGATGACGGGGTAAATATCTCCAAAGGGCAAAAACAGCTGATTACCATTGCCAGAGCAATGCTTGCCGATGCGCCGATGCTGATTCTCGATGAGGCAACCTCCAACGTGGACTCCCGCACCGAACAGCAGATACAGGCGGCAATGAAAACCCTGCTTGCGGGGCGCACCTCCTTTGTAATCGCGCACCGGCTTTCCACCGTGCAGAACGCGGACAAAATTCTGGTGGTTCAGCACGGCACCGTCACCGAATGCGGCACGCACGGGGAGCTGATGCAAAAGGGCGGCTTTTACGCCGCACTGTACAACTCCCAGTTTGCATAAAAAACGGGCACCCTGCGGGAAATCCCGCAGGGTGCCCGTTTTCGACCGCCCGGATTATCCGATGCCCGTATCGGTGCGGAAAGCGAAGGTTACCTCGTCACCCGAAACGAACAGGTTGTCCGGATGGGCGGAGCTGTACGAGCCGCCGAGATAATAGGTGGCAATATCCCGCACGTTGGAACCGCCCTTGGCGGTTACGGTCACGATTGCCGTTTTTTCCTCATAGTTGACCTTGGACACGGTATACGGAGAGGTATAAAAGCGGAACGGCTTGAAATGAATCCCGTCCAAGCTGTATTCGCTGACAATACGGATTTTTTCCCCATCCTCCACGGGGAGCTGTACGCTGATTACGCAATCCATCGCATTTTGCAGAAAGCTCCGCTCCGTTGCGGAATAAGGAGAGTAAAAGGAGGCATCCTCAAACGAAAACGGGTCGGTGTACCGCCCGCCCGCCCGGTCGGCGGCGTCCTCCAACGCGGCGGAAAGCACCGCGTGTACCGAACGGGCGTGATCCCCGTTGACAAAGGGGGCAACTGCCACGCGCTCCGCCCCATCCGCAAAGCGCACCGAGACAAACGCGCGTGCGGCAAACTTGTTCAACAGTCCTTTTTCCGAAATACCCCCCACACGCGCCGAGAAAAACAGGGTTTCGGCGGCAGTGTCCCCCGATGCGGCGGCGTGCAGGGTCACAAAATCCTTGCCGTCCTCCGGGTTGAAATTTTCGCCCATGCCGATGATTTTTTCGTAAGGCGCGGTGAGAATCCCCACCGTTACGTTCTCCGCCCCCGCTAAGGAAAGGAGCGCGCGGTAATCCTCCCCGGCAAGGGTTGCGTCAAAACGGAGCGAATAGGGGAGCGACAGCCCCGCCGCCGCCCCGGTCAGCGTTTTCAGATTCACCGTCAGCGCGCGGAAGGTCAGCGCGCTCTGCGTTCCCTCATCCCGGAACGCGGCTCCCGGAGCATACAGCCGCCCGCCGCCCTCGGCTTCCAATACCCAGCCCACAAACACGCCCGCATTGGTATCCGGCGCGCCGGGCAACGGCATTGCGCCCCGCTCGTCCGTGGTGTCGGTAAAAACAACCGTATCCCCCACCAAAAACGTGGCGGATTTGCTTTCCGCCGAAGCAAAAAGCGTCAATATCCCCATACACGTGATGAAAAACAGCAAAAAAAGCAGCTTTTTTCCGGTGCGCATATCCCGTCTCCTTTTTTGTGATTTTCCCAAGCCCCGCGGCATTTCGGCGGGACTCCCGAACACAGCATACCATAATTGTGGCAAATTTGCAAGAAAAAGTTGCAAAGCCCTTGCAATTTTTTTATAAATAGCGTATAATTATTACCATAAATGAAAGAAAGGCAATGCTACTATGAGAAAAATCGGGATCAATCTTGCCGCCAAGGCGGGGCTTTCCACCGAAGAATATGCCGCAAAAATCGCCGAACTCGGCTTTGAAGCGGTCTTTGCAATGGTTCCAAGCCCGGAGCGGACGGAGGAAATCGGCAATGTCCTGGCAAAAAACGGGCTTGCGTGGGAAACGATGCACGCCCCCTACCGCCGGATCAACGACATCTGGCACGATACGGAGGACGGTGCGGCAATGTACCGCTCCCTGACCGACGGGGTGGACCGTTGCCGCACGGCGGGTGTGCCGATCCTTGTGGTACATCTTTCCGCGGGGCTCACGCCCCCGTCCCTGACCGACATCGGCAGGGCGCGCTTCTGTTCCCTGGTGGAATACGCCGTGGGACACGGCGTGAAAATTGCCTTTGAAAATCAGCGGATGCTTGCCAATCTCGCGTGGGCGTTTGAGGAGTTCGGCTCGGTACCCGAGGTGGGCTTCTGTTATGACTGCGGACACGAGTTCTGCTTTACGCCGGGGCGGCAATATATGCCGCTGTTCGGCAATCGGCTGATCTGCACGCACCTCCACGACAACGACTGCGTGTTCAATCACGATCTGCATCTGCTCCCGTTTGACGGCAAGGCGGATTTTGCCCGCGTGGCGCGCCAGATCCGGGAAAGCGGCTTTACCGGCACGCTGATGCTGGAGGTAATTGCGACAAACAGCACCCTTTACGACGATACGGATATCAATACCTATCTTGCCCGCGCCGCCGCCGCCGCAAAGCGGCTCCGCACGATGACGGACGGGGAATAACGAAGTTGGAAATGAAAAAGACGATTGCACTGATTTTAACCCTCGTGCTGTGTATCGGCGCGATTCCGCCGTTTTTCACGCTCGGCGCGGGCGCGGCGGCGGACACGGTTGCGGGGGAATTGCTTTACGCACAGGATTTCGCCAAAAGCACCACCACGCTGACGGATTTCAACTCCGGCAGCTACGCAAGCTGGAAGAACCTGAACAACGGCACGGCAAGCGTGCTGAGATCCGAGAACGGCGTGCTGAAGGTCGCGGCAAGTACCGACCTTTTGTTGCAGATTCTCGGCGGCACCGCAATGGACGCGCTGGCAAAAAGCGAGGATTACACCTTCTCCTTTGACCTGACCCTGACGGGCGGCAGTGCCACGAATTATACCGGCGTCCAGCTCAACCGCGTGAGCGACGGCAACCGGATTGAGGTTGCCGTGCGCCTGAACGGGAGCGGCTACGTCAAGGCGTTTTCCGGCGGCACCTCCTATTCTCTGGAGGATGACGGTCTGCGGGCAACCCGCTCTCAGATTCTGGCGGGTACCTATAACCCCTACCCGGGGCATATGCTGTTGTCGCTTGCCAACACCTCCACGAGTGAGTACGGCGGCGGCAAGTACACCTACACCGACAGCGAGGGCAAAACGCAGGTCACCCGCCCCACCACCCTGCTGACGATGCTCCACAATATGGATTCCGACATCAGCGATACCTACAGTGCCACCGCCTCCCCGCTCAAAGGCAAAAAGCTGAGCTACCGGATAGAATCCATCCGCGGCTCGGGCGTGATTGTCTGGATCAACGGCGTGGTGGTCAGCACCACGGTGAAAAACAAATATTATTACGACCAACTGAGCGCGGCAAGCGGCACGGCGGCACTGTTCTTCTCCAAGGGCGTTTCCGCCGAGATTGACAATCTGGAATTGCGGCGCGGCGGCTCGTACAGCGTCACCACCGACGGAAACGGCATCCGCGTGATGAGCGTCAACACGCTTTTCTCCCGCAGTGACAACAATTACTCGATGCACTGGACGGTGGACGAAAACGGCAAAATCCGCCTGCAAGCCCTGCTGGACGTGATTGCCGCAGAGAACCCCGACATCATCGGCTTCCAGGAGCGGATATACAAAAGAAACAACAACGGGACAACGGAGGAGGAAAACGACATTGTCAACGCGCTGGTTTCGATGGGCTACGGCGTGATTGCCAACAAGCTGCACAACGGCTCGGTCGTCAAAAATCCCGATAACCCGAACGGTATCCCCTCCCGATACGATGCCTATAACCCCCAGCCGATTTTTTACAAGACCTCCAAGCTGATTCCGATTCAGGATTCCGGCAGGGAGGACGAATACATCAAGGGCGGTGCCGGGGCGGATGAAGCCCTTGACCCGCAGATTGCGGGCGGGGTGGAAATTTACAATCAGATGTTCTCCCTAATTCCGGACGTGGATAAGGAAACGGAATGTATCGTCCCCGTGGTGCTGAACAACAACTACGGCACGCAGGAAGCACAGCACCTGCAATGGTACAAAACCACCTACGGCACCGACACCTACGATTTTGTAAAAATGAATTTCATCGGTGCCAATATGGGCTACAGCACCATCGAATGGGAAATGATTGAGGTGCGGGAAAAGAGTGTCGACCCCACCGTCATCACCCCCGCGCCGATTGTAAACACTGCCACCTGGCTGGACATCACCAACATCACCCCGGACAAGGTGCGCTTCAACGGCTCCAAAATCACTTATAACGGAAACTCCTATGACGGCGTGTATTACCGCCGCGCCACGCTGAAACCCATTGCGGTGCGGCTGGTGAAAAGCAACCCGGACAGCAGTAATTACTTCACCTACTCCACCGCGACCAACGGCGGATACGGCAAAGCGTATTACGTCAACGGCTACGTTGCCAAAACCGTGACCGAATTGCACAACAAAGGAAGCGAAGCGGATCATACCATATATACCCCCGCCACGCTCACGCACGCGCAATTGCTCACGGGGAATTATCTGAACGCCACGGGGCTGACTGCGGCGGAATACGCCACCATCAGCTTTGCAAGTAACGGCTCCGCCACCTACAACGGCGTTTCCTATGCCGGGGTGTACTACGTACGCAATGCGGCAGGCTCCAAAATCTGTCAGAATGACTCCAAGGCACTGACCTGGAGCGTGTTCCGCCTGCGCAACGGCGGGCAGAATATCCTGGTGATGAACACGCACGCCGCGCTGGTGTACGGTTCCGCGGACTACCGCTCCGACGGCACGCTGAGCCGTGAGGATGCCAAGGGCTGGCGCGTGGATAACGCCAAGCAGGCGTTCCGGGTGATGGATCGCGTGTTCGAGGCTTACGGCGAGATACCGGTGGTCTTTACCGGGGACTTCAATATGTGCAACGACGACCCGATGTACAGCACGATTTCCGCCCGCTTTGACGACGCGGCGCGCCTCGCCCCGAACACGGTGTACTGGGAATACTCGCACCACGACCCGTCGAAGGTGAAAAGCAACAGCAGTACGGATTACAGCAGTATGGGTTCCGGCATCTATCCTTTGCCGAATTACCCGATTGACCATATTTTCGTCTCGCCCGACGACTTCACGGTGACGGGCTACAACGTCCTCAACGACACGGCGGACGAACTGCACCTCTCCGACCATTGCGCGCTGATTGCAGACCTGACGCTCCGGGGCGTCACCACCCCCGGCTGTTCCCACGAAAACGGCATTTACCGCGAGGAACAGACCGTTACGCTGACGGCGGGCAGTACGGCGGACACCGTTTACTACACGTTGGACGGCTCCGACCCCGCCACTTCCTCCACACGGGCGGTTTACACCGCGCCGCTTTGCATTTCGGGCGACACGCAATTGCGTGCGATTGCCCTGCGGGACGGGGTGTACAGCGGCGTGCGGACGGTCAATTTTGCCGACGGCGCGGAATTGGCAATCACCGAGGTCATCTGTAACCCGGACGGATGTGACATCTTGGAGGGCTTTGAAGTGGTCAACTGCTCCCGCCACTCGGTGGACCTGGCGGATTACACCTTCTGGTACAAAGGCGACGGCAAAAGCCCCCAGAACCTGGAGAACCTGACCTTCTCGTGGAATATGAATCACCTGCGCGTGGCAGAGCAGGGCAAATATATCCTGCAGCCGGGCGAGGTGCGCTTTGTCTGGGTGGTTTTTGATGACGTCTACAAACACCTTTTGCAGTCCCAACCGGCGGTGGAATTCGTAAGTGCCGAAGGGCTTGCCAATGCCGACACGCTCTCGCTTTGGGCATCGCTCGGTTACACGGGGCTTGACGGCAACTCGGTCGGAAAAGCCATCTACCGCACCGACCGTGTGGCGGCGGCGTTCCGGAGTCTCACGGGCGGCGAAATCACGCAGGAGCAGGTCGTGCCGCTGGAAACCACCGCGGCATCCTATCGGAGCGCGGGGGAGAAATTCGTGCGCAAGGACAACGCGGCGGGAACGCTGACGGGTCTGTACGGCAAATTCAATCTGGCAAATTCGCATTACACACGCCTGCTCATCACCTACACGGGCGAGCTGACCGCGGCAAACGCCTTCAGCTCGGCTTTGGTGGATAACCGATACGACGATGCCAAGGCAGGCTTTGACACCAATGCGGACGGCAGTATCAAGAGTCAGGGCGTGTTGCCCGGCTCCTTTGAAATGCTGCCGACCGTGGACGGGGAAACCGGACACGTCTCTTCGCTGGCAACCGCATTCCGCGCGTGGGGCAAGAACACCGGTATGACCGTAGGCACGCTGGCAAAAGCGCAGACGGATGCACTGCCGGGGCTTTCCTCGGTCACGGTGCGCTATCTGGCACCGGACGGCACCACCCTGCTGGAAAAGGAAACCCTGACCGCGGGGGACACGGTCACCCTCCCCGATGCCGGAAACAGTGAGGAAAACGGCATTTTCTGCGGTTGGCGCGACCTTGCCGACCCGGACGGCACCCTGTTTGCCCCCGGCACGGTTCGCACCGTGGAGGCGGACACCGCCTTCGTGCAGTTTTTCATCGGCTTCCGCACCGTTGCGGGTGCCTCGGTGCGCACCACCGAGGGCTCAACGGGGCTTCGCTTCCTCTCCACGGTCAATCGCGCGGAATACGAGGAGCTGATTCGCATCGCGGGGGCAGAAAACGTGACGCAAGGCACCTTCATCGTGCCGCAATTCTACGTGGAGAATGCGGGCGGCTTTGATATTGAAAGGTTTGCCAAGTACCTGGATATTCCCGCCAAGGCGTGGTATCGGGAAAGCGACACGGAATACACCCTTGCCGGCTCGGTTGCCAATATCTACGCAAATCACTACGATCTTGCCTATGCCGGTTGCGCCTACCTGAAAATCCGGTATACCGACGGCACGGTGCGCCTGCTTTACGCCGCCCTGCCCGAAAACGGCTCCCGCACGGTGGCGGGAGTTGCCTATACCGCCTATCACGACCGGGCGGATTCGGCAAGCGCGGCATATCCTTATTTTGTCGCCGCGGACGGGAACTACTCCCGTTACACGGCAAAACAGCTGGCTGTGATGGAGGGCTTTATGCGGCTTCCGCTTTGCCTTTCCTACAACGGCACCGATTTTACGGTCATCTCCGGAACCAAGGTGAACTTTACCTGGACTTATCTTGACAACACCGACACCGTGACCCTGACCCTGCCCGAGGGCGAGAAGTGGAGCATTGGCAGTCTTTTCGTGGACGGCTTGGAGCGCAGCTTCCTCATAAACGGCAACAAACTGACCTTCTCATACAGTTTTTACACTGTCAGCTACTGATCCCACCCGTGCGCCCGGCGCACAAAAAATCATCCCGCCGAGGGCGACGGGGAAAATCGGAAGGAGAACAAAATATGAAAAAAACAGTCGCGCTTCTCTTAACGCTGGTGATGTGCGTGAGTGCCGTGTTGCCCTGCTTTACGCTGGGCTCTGCGGCGGCAGGCACCCAGCCGGACAATACCACCGGCAAGGTGCTTTACTCACAGGATTTCGCCAAAAGCACCACCACGCTGACGGATTTCAACTCCGGCAATTATGCAAGATGGTCCAAGATTTCCGGCACGGCAAGCGTGCTCAAATCCGAGAACGGCGTGCTGAAGGTCACGGCAAGCACCGATCTTTTGTTGCAGATTCTCGGCGGCACCGCGATGAACACTCTTGCAAAAAACCAGGATTACACCCTCTCCTTTGATATGACCTTTACCGCCGGCAGTGCCTTCAACTACGTGGGGGTACAGCTGGATCGGGCGGACGCAAGCAACCTGATTGAGGTTGCCGTGCGCCTGCGCGGGGACGGCTACGTGGTGGCAACCGCAGGCGGCACCTCCTATTCTCTGGAGGATGACGGCGTAAAAGCGTCCCTTAACGACGTGCTTGCCAAAACCTCCACAAAGGGTCACGTTCTGCACTCGCTGATCAAAAAAGACACGATCGGCGACGTTTACACCTACACCGATCAGAACGGCAAAGAGCAGAAAACCTACCCCACCACACTGCTGACCCTCCTGAACCGTACCGACAGCACCATCAACGCCTTCTATGACAGCACCGCCACCCCGCTCAAGGGCAAGAAGCTGAGCTACCGGATTGAGTCCATTCACGGCTCGGGTGTGATTGTGTCAATCAACGGCGTGGTGGTCAGCACCACCATCAAAAACGTTTATTATTACGACCAGCTGACTGCCAAATCCGGCACGGTGGCACTCTTTTTCAAAAAAGGCGTTTCCGCCGAGATCGATAACCTGAAGCTGACCTCGGGCGGCGCGTATACCGTTACCACCAACTCGCTCGGCATCAAGGTAATGAGCGTGAACACCCTGTTCTCCAACAGCGGCAACGACTATTCGATGCACTGGCTGGTGGATGAAAACGGCAAGCTCCGGATGCAGGCACTGTTGGACGTTATCGCCGCAGAGGATCCCGATATCATCGGCATCCAGGAGCGGATGTATACCAAGCCCACCGGGAGCGGCTCCGAAAACGACATTGTGGAAGCCCTGATTGCGATGGGCTACGGTGTCATCAACAACAAGATGCGCAACAACTCCAACAACGAAAACCCCAACAACCCGAACGGCGTTGCCAGCCGGTACGATGCGTACAACAATCAGCCGATCTTCTATAAAACCTCCAAATTCATTATGATGAACAACTCCTCCCGCGAAGATGAGTACATCAAGGGCGGCACCGGTGCCTCGGAATTGCTGGATGAGCAGATTGCCAACGGTCTTGAGGTTTACGAGGATATGTTTTATGACATCTCGCCTGTCTGTGATTACACCGAGAGCGCAATGCGCAACGTACGGCTTCTCATCGGCGATCAGGTCAAGAGCATCGACACCACGAAATACAAAGCCGTTACCACCCACTACATCGGCAGAATCACCGGCTACGGCAACCCGCAGAAAACCGTGACCGAGCTGTTGCAGAAAACCGCCGACCCCACCGAAAACAAGCCCGTCACCGTAACCAACACCTCCGGGTGGCTGAACGTCAGCACCTTTAGCGACGCGGAAATGGCAAAGGTGACCTACAACGCCTCTACCAAAAAGGTGGTTTACAACGGCAAGAGCTACACCGGCGCGTACTATCGCCGCGGCACCACGGTGCCGATTGCGGTTCTGCTGACCAATAACCCCGTCAAAGACAGCTTCGGCACCACCGTCACCTCCTCGTACGTGACCGACAGCGAGAAATACAAGGTGTTTTACAACGAAAACTACACGCTCGGTGAAATTTACTACCCGAACGGATATACCGATAAATACGTGGCGGAGGTACGCACCAAGGGTAACACCTGGGATCACACGGATATGCACCCGGTTACGCTGACGCACGACCAGTTGATTTCCGGCAAATATCTGGATGCCACACTCCTGACCCAGGAGGAATACAACAGCATCGAGTTCAAAAAAGACGGCACCACCGGTGCCACCTACAAGGGCGTTTCCTATGACGGCGTTTACTACGTGCGCAACAGGAGCACCGCAACGAAAGGCAAGTCCGACTCCAAGGCGGTTTGCTGGGGCGTGCTCCGGATGCGGGAGAACGGACAGCAGATTCTGATGATGAACACTCACGCCGCCCTGGTTTACAGCGCGGCGGACTGGCGTTCCGACGGAGTGCTGACCTGGACGGACGCCGAGGAATGGCGGCTCGGCAATGCTAAGCAGATTCTTTCCGTCGTTAAAAAAGTGTACGCCAAATTCGGTGAAATGCCCACCATCATCACGGGTGACTTCAATATGGGCAACAACGACCCGATGTACATTCAACTGGCGGAAGTGTTTGATGACTCGGCACGCATGGCACCCGATACGTTGTATTGGGAGTACTCACACCACGAGCCGCTGCATGTCATCAAATATACCGGCACCAAAGACAAATACGGCAACCCGCAGGTGGATTACAGCGATATGACCGCCAAGATTTATCCCAATGCCGCCTACCCCATTGACCACATTTTCGTCTCGGCAGACGATTTTGAGGTCACCGGCTACAATGTGCTAAACGACACACCGGACGAGTTGCATATGACCGACCACTGCGCCCTGACGACACAGCTGACCATCAAGGGCGTGGCAACGCCCGGCTGCTCGCACGACAACGGCATCTACCGCACCGAGCAAACGGTAACCCTTTCCAAAGCCAACACGGCGGATACGATTTATTACACGCTGGACGGCACCGACCCCGCCACCTCCGCCACGCGCAAAACCTACACCGGGGCAATCAAAATCTCCGGCGATACCCAATTGCGGGCAAAGGCGCACCGCGGCGGCGTGTACAGTGACGCACGCGTGGTCAATTTCGCACAGTGTGCGGAAATTGCCATTACCGAGGTCATCAGCAACCCCAAGGGCGCGGATATTCTGGAGGGGTTTGAAATCGTCAACGTCTCCAAGCACTCAGTAGACCTTGCGGACTACATTTTCTGGGCAATTGCCGATAAAAACAGCCCGGATAACCTCAACGACAAAAACGCCACGCTGAATTACAACACCCCGCACCTGCGCGTTCACGAAAAGGGCAGATACATTATGCAGCCCGGCGAGGTATTCTTTGTCTGGATACTGATGGCGGACTCCTACCAGCATAAGCTGAAATATCAGAACGGTGCCAGCGCGTACGTCGTGGATTTCGTCACCGAGGAGGGGTTGGCTTCCGCCAAAACCAGAACCCTGTGGAAAAACCTCGGCTACTCCCTGACCAAGGACTCCGCCGACGCCGTCGGCAAGGCGATTTACCGCACGGATCTCGTTTCCCAGGCTCTGCTCTATTACCTGGGCTGTAACATCGACAAAAGCCACATCGTCCCGCTGGACGGCATCACCGCCAACGGAATTTTCCCCGCCGACGGAAGCACAGGCTATACCCGCAAGGATCTGTCGTACAATCAGACCACTGCGAGGTCGCTCGGCAGTGCCTTCAACCTCGGCAACTCGGTGTTCAGCCGCTATCTCATCACCTACGATACCGAGCAGGACCCGAAAAACGCCTTCTTCTCCGTCACGATGGACAACCGCCACGGTGCCGACATCGCAACGGACGAGAACGGCGCAGTGGTACTCAACGGCTTGAAGGAAGGCTCCTATACCATCACCTCCACGCTGAATACCACCACCGGCAAGCTCACCGCAGTGGCAACCGCCTATAACGCCTGGGCAGAAAAGGCACCCACCATCGGCAAGCTGACCGCGGCGCAGGAAGCTGCATTTGCGAAAATGCTTTCCAAGGTCACGCTCCGCTTTGCGGACGGCACCGAGCGCACGCTCCTGAGTGAAAACGGCGCGGCGGTCACGCTTCCCTCCGTGGCTTCCACCGCAACCGCGGCGTTCTGCGGCTGGAAAACCGGGGACGGCAGAAAGCTCTACCCGGCAGGAAAAGCCTACACCCCCTCGGGTGACGAAACGCTCACCGCCCTGATGCTGGACTTTGCCACGGTTGCCGGGGCATCCATCCGCACCACCACCGGCTCCACGGGGCTTCGCTTTACCACCAAGGTGGATAAGGAGGGCTATGCAGAGCTGAAAAAGCTGGTAGGCACGCCCGAGGTCGGCACCTTCATCGTGCCGCAGTTCTACGTGGATAACGCCGGCTCGTATGACGTTTCCAAGTTTGCCAAGCACCTGGACATTCCCGCACGCGCGTGGTACGCCGAGGACGACGAGGATTACACGCTGGCAGGCTCGATTGCCAATATCTACGAGAAAAACTACAATCTTGCGTTTGCCGGATGCGGATATATGAAGTTCACTTACAGTGACGGCACCTCGGCACTGATTTACGCGGCACTGCCCCAAAACAGCTCCCGCACGGTGGTAGAGGTTGCCCGCTCGGCATACAACGACCGGGTGGACACCGTCAACGCCGCCTACCCGTATCTGACTGCAGACGGCAATTATTCCCGCTACACCGAAAAACAACTGGAGGTCATCCACAGCTTCTTCCTGGATCCGCTCTATATCCGTTATAACGGAACGGACTTTGTGGCAACCGGAGAAAGCACCGATGCCTTCACCTGGGAGTATGACGACAATGCCGACACCGTAACCCTGATCAAGTCGTCCGGTAACTGGCGCATTTCCGGGCTGTACCTGGACGGCGTGCAAATCACCAGCTATACCGTGAACGGTAATCGGGTAACCTTCTCCTACTCCTTCTATACTTCCAGATACTGATACCCCGACACCCGCGCCGCCTTGTCTCCTCCGCCCGCGGAAGACGCGGCAAGGGCGCGAGGAGCGCGGCGCGCAAGGACGCGAAGGGACGCAGTGGGGAAGCCTTTTGCAAAAGGCTCCCCACACCCCCGCGAAAACCTTCAAACAAAAGGAAAGCTATCCCCGGGATATTTTTCTGTAAAGGAAACCCCGCCGGGGGGTGAAAAAGCAAAAAACCTTCCCGAACAAAGTTCGGGAAGGTTTTTTTGGCTGCGGCACTAGGATTCGAACCTAGGTAATGACGGAGTCAGAGTCCGTTGCCTTACCGCTTGGCGATGCCGCAAAATAAATCGTTCGGATGAACACGGAATATTATAGCAGACCGTGTGGTTCTTGTCAACCCCTTTTCGGAATTTTTTTCTTCCTGTCATATTATTTCCGGTTTTTCCTGCCATATACGGCGGGGGAAACCGACAAAAAACGACAGAATCGGCGGGCGCACACATACTGTCGGAAAGGAACGGGCAGGCAGATTGCCCAATTCCTGCCGTTATACGGCGAAAGGAGCAACCACGGAGAAACGACCGTGTAACGGCAAAGGCAAAACCGCCCGCAGACTCCTGTCCGCGGGCGGTTTTGCCGCCTTTCCCGGAATATGCGGGGTTATTCCGACCCGCGCTCCAATTCTGTGAGAATGTTTTTCGGGCGATGGGCGTCCACGCGGCTGTATCTGCCCTTTTCGCCGATTTCCAGCAGCTCCCCGACGTGGGAAAACCCGAGGGCGGCGGGCGGCATATGGGTCACCAAGTCATCCAGATTGCGGATCACCGTAAAGCGTTCCCACCGGCGCATCAGCCACGGAAAGCGCGGCCCCCAGAAAACACGCGGGCAGCCGAAGCCGTATCCCTCGATATGCTCCCGCAGATCCGGGCGGACGTCCCAAATATACTCGTGGCACAGCACCGCCAGTGCCGCACCGTGCGAATATCCCACCGTTATAATGCGCCGCACCGCGGGGTCGGCAATCGCTTCTTCCAGGTAAGGCTCCACGGATCTCCACACCCGCACAAATCCGCGATGGGCAAACCACGGGGCGGATTCCCCGTGCCGGTAGGGGCGCGCGGGGAAATCCAGGTTGTTTTGCCAGTCGTCCCCTCCGTGGGAGCACTCCAAGTAAATATAAAGGGTCTGCCCCAGTCGCTCGGTAAAATAATCTCCGGAGTTTTCCACCCGGGTGTAAACCCCATTTACGCATTTGGAAAATAACCGGGCAAGTTTTTCCATTGTGCCACCGCCTTTTTTGCCGTTTGTTATCAGCATATGCGGCGCGCGGATATGCGTCTCCCCGCAAGGGGGACTATCGGGCATTGCGAGGATGCCCGCAGGGCTTGAAGGGAGCGGAAAAGCCGCCCGCTCTGCCTGAAAATTTTTGTCTGCTACCGGCTCTGTCGGAAAATTTTTCCGCCATCGATTCTGACGGAAAAATTTTTACCGTCCCCTGCTCTGCCGAAAAATTCTGCCGCCTTCTGCTCTGCCGAAAAATTCTGCCGACCCCGGCTCTGTCAAAAAAATTTTCGCCGCCCCCCGCCCTGCCGGAAAAAAGTTCTTTTGAGGGCTTGACAAACCCGGCACAATCGGCTATAATATATCTGTTGCAGGCGTAGTCTAGTGGTAAAACCCCAGCTTCCCAAGCTGGAGATGCGGGTTCGATTCCCGTCGCCTGCTCCAAAAAACGATGCCGCCCAATCGGGCGGCATCGTTTTTTCGTTTCCGGGCGGGTAGCCTTGCTTTTCCGTTTCCGGGCGGCATTTTTTCTGTTCCGGCGCAAAACACCCTCGCGCGGCAGGCGTGGGGGTGTTTTTTCGGTGTCGGTTATGCCGTGGCAAGCCTGCGGATGTAATTCCGTTCCCGCAGAGAAATCTTGCCGTCCACGGTCACGGCGCAAAGGCAAAGCGTAATCAGATCCTCCCGCAGGCTCTCGTCCGCCAGAGAAAGGAGTGCCAGAAGCTCCTCCGTATACTTTTTCACGGCGGATCTGCCCTCTCCGTCCAATCGGAAGGACTTCTTTACCGAGTCAAAATCAAAATCATCCCCGAACAGATGCAGGAGTGCGGGATAAATCAGCAGATATTCCTGCTCGTTTACTCTGCCGTCCACCACCACGGAGCCGAGGATAAATCCCGCCAGCGTGTGAACCGGGTCTACCCCCGGCAGGTTCAGCAGCTTCAGCTTGGCAAGCACGCTGACCGAGCTTTTTGCCAGTATCACGCCTCTTTGCGCGGCGGAGAGCTTTTCATATTCCCGGCACAGCTTTGCAAATTCCATCATCAGTCATTCCTTCCTTTCTTCTCACAAAGGCAAATCTTTTTTGGTAAATCTTACGGAGCCGACAAGATAACCCACCAGCCCCAGCACCGCCAGAATCGCAAATTTCCAAAGGAACGCGTGGGTGCCGTCCATAATCGAAATCACGTCAAACAGCGTAATCACGGTTGCGTAATTGAAGTTGTTCAGGCTGTCCAGCCGCACTACCGAGGGAATCACGGGGCTGCCGAAAAGCCCCAGCATAGCGGAAACCAGTGCGAAGATGCTCAGCCCCCCGCCAATCGCCATCGAGCGTTTACTGCGGTCAAACCAGCAGGAGGTGAAGAAGCAAAGCCCCGAGAGGGCAAACAGCACCAGGAACGCACCGACGTTGAGCAGAATCAGATTTTCATAGGTCAGGGAAACGTCCTCACTGACCAGCGACAGGCACACGCACCCGGTTGCGGTGGTCAGGCAGAACATTGCAAGCAGAGAGCCGATGAGGTACACCGCCTGAGTAAACACCACGGTACTGCGCTTGGTGGAGGTGGAAAGGACATACGCCATAGAGCCGCTGTCCACCTGACCCGCAATAAGGTTGTTGGACACCATAATCATATAAATGATGGGCAAAAGCAGACCCGCCAGCTTGTAGAAAATCGAGCCGACAATCAGGGTGTACAGATCCGCCTTGCCGACCTCCTCCAACGCCTCCGAAACCTCGGTCGGGAGAGAGGAAAGCAGACTGCCCGAAACCTCTGCGGCAAGTGCCTCGCTCATCTCTGTCACGGCTTTCCCGTAGGCGGCGTCATCCGCAAATTCCCCGTTCTCCTTCCGTGCGGCAAGCAGCTCCTTTTCGTACGAGAGGCGATTGCCGTAGGTAATCACCGTGGTATTGGCAAGGTGCTTGATGGAGTCGTAGGTATAGCCGAAGCCGTTGTATTTCTCCATCGTCACGCCGAAGGCGGAAAGCTCGCCCACAATCTTTTCCACGTTTTCGGGCTCGGTCATATTTCCGGCAAGGAACATTGCGGCACAGCTCTCCGCGCGCTCCGCGCGGTATTCGCTCCGCTCCTCGCCCGCAAGGTACTCCCCGGCATCGCCCGCCTGAATGTGCGCCACCACCGAGAGGACGTCATATTCCGCCGGTGCCTCTTTTTCGTGTTTGAGATAGAACGATTCGTTGAACATTCCGTTCGGGTTGAGGGTATACATCACGGAGCCGAGCATTTCCTTTGCCTCGTTGGATTCACGTCCGTAGGCGGGATTTGCGGCAAGGGCTTTTTCGTATACGTACTCCTGCAAATCGTTTGCCGCCGCGGCGTAGGCAATTTTCACGGCATTTTCCGCGTTTGCGGGCGTTTGTGCCGCCCACTCGGTCATTGCCGCCAGATACGCCTCGGGAGAGGCGGCAGTGGCGGCGTCCGGCTTTTGTGCCTGCCACTCGTTCACCGCCGTTTCCAAACTCTTTCCCGCATCGGTTTTCATCTCGGGCTTCGCGCTCTGCCACGCCTGCATTGCCGCCGCATACCCGGCGGGGTCCGCAAACTGCTCTTCCTTCGGCATCGCCCCAAGCCAGGTCAGATAGGAAAGCGTATCCGTGGCATTTTCCGCAAACAGGCTGTCAAAACGGGAAAGCCCGTCCACGGCGTTGTTGTAGTAGTTGACGGCGCGTTTTTCCAGCCCCGCGTCAATCTCCTTGACGATAATGGTATCCTGAATGGAATTTTTCACCTCGCCGATACTGCCGTTGCCCGAAATCAGCATCACGCAGGCAAGCATAAAGCACACCGCAAAGGTAATAATGCCCCACATCGTTCCGTTTGCCTTGCAGGACTGTTTGAATAATGCTTTACTGAACATCGTTTCCGCTCTCCTTTTTTGAAAACAGTATATTTTTGAAATGCTTTTCCAGCGTGTACGGCAGCTCCGAGATAAACTTGACGTCATAGTTCCGGAGCGTACCCAGCAGGGCTGCCGTTTCGTCCGCGGGAATACGGATGGTCGCCTGATTGTACTGCGGCTGTTTGCGGATAATCTCAAACCGCTCGCCGAGGAATTTCAGGTAATCCGCTTCCGAATGAAATTCAATTTTGAATTCCTTGACCGGGCGGCCGGTAATGTCGCTCATCCGGCACACGTCCACAATGCGCCCGTCACTGATGAGTGCCACACGGTCGCAGGTGCTTTCCAGCTCCTCAAAGCTGTGACTGCTCATAAACACGGTTTTGCCCTTGCGGTGCTCCTCCCGGATGATATCCAGAAAAGTCATCCGCATCAGCGGGTCAAGCCCGGTGGTCGGCTCGTCGAGCAGAATAATCGGCGCATTGTTCATCAGTGCCGCCACCAGTGCGGTTTTCTGCTTCATCCCCTTGCTCATCCGTTTCAATCCCGCGCGCGGGTCCAGCTGTAACCGTTCAATCAGCTCGTTGGCGTAGCTCATATCCCGCAAGCCGAGAAAATCCGCCTGACACCGGAGAAAATCAATCCCGGTTTTCAAATCCGGAAAGGCAATTTCACCCGGCACGTAGCCAATGCCTGCGGCAATCTCGCTGGCGTGCTCCCAGGAGGAAAGCCCGTTTACGCAAACACTGCCGGAGGTCGGCTTCAAAAAGCCCAGGATATTGCGGATGGTGGTGGTTTTGCCGCTCCCGTTGGTGCCGACAAAGCCGACCATTTCCCCCTCCTCAATGCTCAGGTTCACCTCAAAAATGCCGCGCCCCTCGCCGAAATCCTTGGTCAGGCTCTTACATTCAATCACGCTCATTGCAATGCACCCCCGAAATCCTTATCCTCTTTATAAAATTTGAGGAAGTAATCCTCCAGCGTCTCGCGGCGGTTGCTGAAGGTGACCGCGTGCGCCTCCGCCAGCAGGGCAATCAGCGGGTTGAGGTCGCTGTCCTCCACCGAAAGATATGCTCCGGTTTCCTCCTCCCGGATCGGGCGGAAGGTGGCAAGCGCAGCGGCTTTCTGCAAAAACGCCGCCTTTTCCCCCGCCGAGGGAAAGGTCACGGTATAATATTTGCGTGCGGCGTGCTTCAGATCGTTTGCCACAAACTGCGAAACGATTTTCCCGTCCTTGATGATGGCAATGCGGTCGCAGGTGGAGTCAATCTCCGAAAAAATGTGGCTGGAAAGCAAAATCGTTTTCCCGCGCTCCTTCTCCTCGTGGATAAACCGAATGAAATTCTCCTGCATCACAGGGTCAAGACCGCTGGTCGGCTCATCCAGAATCAGCACGTCTGGGTCGGACATAAACGCCGTTACCACCGCCAGCTTGCGCTTGACCCCAAGGCTCATCCGTTTGGTGTCCCCTTTCAGAACCTCATCCTCCAATTCAAAGAGTTTCAGCATCTCGCCAAGGCGCGCCTCGTTGCGGTTTTTTTGCAGCTTCTGCATCATCCGGATAAATTCCCATCCGGTCAGCCCTGCGGGCAGGGCAATTTCGCCCGGGATATATCCCACGCGGTTCAGCACCTCGTCGTAGTGATCAAAGGTTTCCACGCCCTCAATCCGCGTACTGCCGCTATCCGGCTTGGAAAACCCCATCAGGTGGCGGATCGTGGTGGACTTGCCCGCCCCGTTGGGGCCGAGAAAGCCGAACACTTCGCCCCGATCCACGGAAATACTGACGTCAAATACCCCGCGCCCCGAGCCGTAATCCTTGGTCAGGTGCTCCACTTCTATCGTGTGCATACGGTTCCTTCCTTTCTGCATCTTTTTTGTGAACACTGTTGACATTTCAACACTGTTGTATTATAATCATTTTGCACCGAAAAGGAAAGAGCAAAATGTTTGTCAGTGTTAAAATATGAACAGTGATTAAAAAACTGTAAAAAGGAGCCTTATGAAAGTTAAAAATCTGAACCGTTCGTCCATCAAAACCAAACGCCTGATTAAAAGCGTATTTGCCGAAATGCTTTCGGAATATAAGGAGATTTCCCGCATTTCGGTCAGCGAATTGTGCGCGCGGGCGGAGATCAGCCGCGGCACCTTTTATGCGCATTATGACGACACCTACGGCGTTGCCGAGGACTACGAAAACGAGCTGATTGACCGTTTTTTCGACAACGACAAGCTGCTCTCGGCGGTCACGGCGGAGCAGTTTGCGGATGTCTTTTTTCAGTACATTCGTGAAAACGATGAAAACTATAAGCTGCTTTGCCGCTCCAACGAGCTGTTGTTTGCCGCAAAAAAGCTGACCACCATTGCAACCGGCAAGTTTTTGGAGCTTTGCTATCGGGACGGGCGCGTAAAGAATAAGGAATACTTAGAGCTGGATATTGCGGTGTTTGTGGACGGCTTGCTGTGCGAATACGTGAAGTACTGCCGCGGGCTTTCCGACGTAGGGCTGGACGATCTGTACGCCTTTACCAAACACTGGGTGCGTGATTTCACCCGCAGAAGATTCTAAACGCCGGGGATGCGCAAGGGGGGGCCTTCCCTGCAAGGCACCCCCTTGACCCCCTTCAAAACCTTTCAAACAAAAGGATAACTACCCCCGGGCACCTGCGGACTCCGTCTTCGACGGCGGCTACACGGCTC
>CAKSPL010000006.1 GCA_934481325.1 uncultured Eubacteriales bacterium
GCTAATAGGCTGACGCGTTGCTTTGGGATTACGCACCCAAAGTTTGGCGTGAGTTGTGTAAAAATTTTTGAGGGAGTGGGGAGGGGACTTTTTGTAAAAAGTCCCCTCTTGCGCGTCTCTCCTTGGCGTTTCTTTTCCATAGCTTTTCTTTGCGCCTACGCAATCAAAGAAAAGCGGGTATGGATGCTTGCTATGTAAAAGTTCTTCACGCCAAATCCGGGCAATCAGGGAGCCGCTCCCGTGAGTTGGATGGAATCTGCGAAAGAATTTTCAAAAGCCCTTGACAAGAGCAAAAATAATTTCCCGGGGATAGCTTACCTTTGTGTAAAAGTTTCCTCCGGAGCGTCACCGGAGGAAAAAGAGGACGCGGCGAAATGGCGTGGGCGGCACAAAAAGTGCCGCCCGTTTTGATTCGGGCGGCAGGAGATGCAGAGAACGCGGGGGCGCGGGCGTGAAACCCGCGCCACAAGTGTTTTGCGGATATGTGCGCGGCGCGGGTAGCTTCGCGGAGATTTCCGCATTTGTTAACACTCGATTTCCGCGTCGGTGCAGATGACGGTGAAGCTGTCTATATAGTCGTGCCAACTGTAGTACTTGCTGATAGAGTCCCATTGTGCCTTGGTGCCTTTGAAAGTGATGCCCGTCAGGCTCGTGCAATTGAGGAACGCCTCCTGCCCGATGCTCGTCACGCTGTCCGGGATGGTGACACTCGTCAAACGCGTGCAACCGGAGAACGTCCCACACTCAATGCTCGTGACACTGTCCGGGATAGTGACACTCGTCAGACTCGTGCAATTGGAGAACGCCCGATACCCGACACTCGTCACGCTGTCCGGAATGGCGATACTCGTCAAGTTCGTGCAACCGGAGAACGCAGAATCCCCGATGCTTGTCACACTGTCCGGGATGGAGATGCCTATCAAGCTCGTGCAATCAAGGAACGCAGAATTCCCGATGCTCGTCACCCCGTCTCCGATTGTGACGCTCGTCAGGCTCGTGCAATCCGAGAACGTCCCATACTCAATGCTCGTGACGCCGCTGGGGAGAGTGATGCTCGTCAGGCTCGTGCAACCCCAGAACGCAGAACCCCCGATGCTTGTCACGCTGTCCGGGATGGAGATGCCTATCAAGCTCGTGCAATTGAGGAACGCCTCATCCCCGATGCTCGTCACGCTGTCCGGGATGGTGACACTCGTCAAACGCGTGCAACCGGAGAACGTCCCACGCTCAATGCTCGTGACGCTGTTCGGAATGGTGATATTCGTCAGACTCGTGCAACCGGAGAACGCAGAATACCCGATGCTCGTGACGCTGTCCGGAATGGCGATACTCGTCAAGTTCGTGCAACCGGAGAACGCAGAATCCCCGACACTCGTCACGCTGTCCGGAATGGCGATACTCGTCAAGTTCGTGCAACCGGAGAACGCAGAATCCCCGACACCCGTCACGCTGTCCGGAATTATGATTGAGGTCAGATTTTCATTGCTTAAAAACGCATTATCCAGGATGGTTGAAACGGCTTTGCCTTTGTATTGCGCAGGAATCACGATTTCCGACAAATACCCGGCTTTCCCTGCCTTTACGCCGAAGGTTCCGTCCGGGAGAGGATAAAAGTCCAACCCGACGGTGCCTTCCTGTTCCTCGCCGGACGCGGCATTTGTGATCTCAAACGTCGTGGTTGAGCCATCCGTAAATGTAATCGTATATATATCAGTATTGCCGTTGGTAGCAGTCTTTACCACCGATACAATGCCAATACCGGGGGCTCCTTTTTCGCCTTTTTCACCTTGGGCTCCGGTTTCGCCTTTTTCGCCCTTTTCGCCCCGGGCTCCGGTGTCGCCTTTTTCACCCTTTTCGCCCTGCGCTCCGGTGTCGCCTTTTTCACCCTTTTCGCCCTGCGCTCCGGGTTCACCTTGGGCACCGGTTTCACCCTTCTCGCCCTTTTCGCCCGGGACACCCGCGCTGTCGCACCCCGCAAAAGCCGCAAGGATCATAAACAGAGCCAGCAACAACGCCAATACCTTCAAAGCCAAACTTTTCATGTCCGTTTTCCTCCCCAATTCCGCGCCGCGCAAAGAAAACGCACGGCACATACGATATTACATCACATTATATGGCAAAATGACGGATTTGTCAATTCCTTGATAACAATTTGTTGACATATGACTTGATATGGCCTTTTTCAAAAACTTTCACACGGCTAATGCCGGACTTTGGGCGTGTGCACCCAAAACAACAAACGAGCCGCCGCATTACAGAAAAAATTACCGGCGGCAGTTTTCCTTTTGTTTGAAAGGTTTTGGAGGGGGTCAAGGGGGTGCCTTTCCCAAAAGGCACCCCCTTGCGCGTTTTTGTGTTCAGATTTCGTAATCGACGGCGACGCTTGCTTCCCGCACGGCGTGCATATGCTTTTTGACCACGTTCACGTGGTACGGGGCGTTCTGATAGCGGTCCAATGCCGCGCGGTCGGCAAGGGTTACCTGCAAAATCACGTCATAGGAGCGCGCGGAGTGCAGAAAGTCCACCCCCACCTCCATATCGACGATTTCTTCCACCTGCCCCCGCATAGAGGAAAGCACGCGTGCCGCCTCGCGGCAGTTTTCCTCGGTCGGCTCCTTTAATTTGAAGCAAACGATATGACGGATCATTTTTCTCTCTCCTTTATTTCATTGCCAGCAGTTTTCTGCCGATTTCCACCGTGTAGCCGAGCCACGCGTCGCGCGCTTCGGGCGGGATGGCGTGGGAGCCGATCTCATAGGCAAAGTCCCCCTCGTAGCCGATCTCCCGCAGAGCCTTCATCACAAGCACCCAGTCAATATCGCCGAAAAAGGGCAACAGATGCTCATCCTCGGGGCGGGCGGCGTGATTGTCGTTGATATGGGTGCAGAACAGACGCTTGCCGATGGCGCGGATTGCCTCGCCCGGCACCATCCCGGAGATGTTGCCGTGCCCCGTGTCGTAGCAGATGCCCACGGCGGGGTCGTTGATGGTGTCCACCAGCTCAATCAGCTCGTAAATATCCCCCGCGCAGTAGCGGCGGTGACGGCGGCGGAAGTCAATCATATTCTCCACCGCAATGCCGATGCCCGCCTTTTTCGCCGCCTCGATAAAGGGCGCAAGAAATTCCACGCAGGCTTTGAGGTTGTTCTGCCGGTTGTAGAGCGGCGCGTGCGCAAGATTGTAAGGGTGAAGCACCATTTTGGATGCCCCCAGCCGCCGCGTCCCCTCGATACAGCGCAATACCGTTTCGTGATAGAATTCCCGGTCCGGGTAGGCGGGGTCGTCCCACTGCTCGCCCGTCAGCACGTTGCCGTGGGTCTGATGAACGGGCATTCCGGTTTCCTCCTTTGCGGAAACCAGCTCGTCAATCGCCGCCTCCCAGTTCTCGCCCGCCAAGGGTCTGCCCGGCTTGCAGAGAGCCCAAAGGCTCACGTCCACGCAGTCAAAGCCCGCTTTTTTCATTGCCGAAAAGCTCTCCCGGGGCGTGAAGAATCGATCCGTGCCGGGGATTTTCCCCATAATCATATGAGATGCGGAAAGTTTCATCGTCATCCCTCCCTTTTTCTTCATTATAACACACCCGCGCGCGTTTAGCAAGAAAAAAGGAAAAAAGCGGCGAAGAGAAAATTGTGTTGCGGCTCTTGACTTTTGCCGCGGAATTTAGTACAATGAAAGCAGGAAAGAAAGGCAGGTGCGCTTTATGGACCAAAACAATGAAGTGGAAATCTACACCTTACAGGACGAGGACGGCAACGAGCACGAGTTTGAGCTGATCGGCACCACGGAGAAAAACGGCGTAAAGTATTACGCGATGATTCCGGCGGAGGAAAAGGACGCGGGCGAGGGTGACGAGGTGGAATACGTCATTCTCAAAGCCGTGACCGAAAACGGTGAGGAAACGCTGATTACCATTGACGACGACGACGAGTTTGACGACGTTGCCGATTATTTTGACGATTACTTTGCCAGCGAGATTGACTACGACAACAACTGAAACCGAAAATCGCCTGCTTAGTGCGTGATTGCCGGTTACGGAGCCTACACGAATAATTCGGAGCCCGGACGCGTCCGGCTGCGGTTTGCAGACCTCCCATCCCACACCGATTGACTTGTCTCGGTGCGGTGTATGGACGCTGGGAGCAGTAAAACAGCCGGCAGGGCACCACCCTTGAAAAAAGGGTTCTCGATTCCGGCAACACGGCTCGGCGGGTTTTAAGAGAGTACGGCGCAAAGGTGCCGCAAAGACAACGCACCGGCGATGCGCCGGTGCGTTTTTTGCAAATTTTTATAAAAGGAGATACATACAATGGGCATTATCAAGGCAACCCTCTCCGCCATCGGGGGCGGACTGGCGGATTCGTGGCTGGAAGTGATTGAAGCCGAGGGGATGAGCGATACCACGGTTTTCACCAAAGGCACGCTGATGCGCAAAAACAGCAAGCGCAACAGCAACAAAAAGGGCACCGAGGACATCATCTCCAACGGCTCGGTCATCCACGTATACGACAACCAGTTTATGCTGTTGGTGGACGGCGGCAAGGTAGTGGACTTTACGGCGGAGCCGGGCTACTACAAGGTGGATAATTCCAGTGCGCCGTCGCTTTTTGCCGGACAATTCGGCGCAAGCATTAAAGAGACGTTCAGCCGCATCAAATACGGCGGCGTTCCCTCCTCGGCGCAAAAGGCGTTTTTCATCAACCTGCAGGAAATCAAGGGCATCAAGTTCGGCACCAGAAACCCCGTCAACTACTTTGACAATTTCTATAATTCCGAGCTGTTTCTGCGTGCGTTCGGCACCTATTCCATCAAGATTACCGACCCGCTGAAATTCTATGCCGAAGCGATTCCGCGCGACAAAACCACCGTGGACATCAACGACATCAACGAGCAGTATCTCTCCGAATTTCTGGACGCCCTGCAAGCCGCGGTCAACCAGATGTCGGTGGACGGCATCCGCGTTTCCCACGTCACCAGCAAATCGCGCGAGTTGTCGAAATATATGTCCGAGGAGCTGGACGCGGAATGGAAGGAAAAGCGCGGGTTTGAGGTGCTTTCCGTCGGCATTGCCAGCGTTTCCTATGACGAGGAATCCAAGAAGCTGATCAATATGCGCAACCAGGGCGCAATGCTGGGAGATGCCGGCGTGCGCGAGGGCTACGTGCAGGGCGCGATGGCGCGCGGCTTTGAAGCGGCGGGCAACAATCAGAACGGTGCCACCACCGCCTTTATGGGAATGGGAGTGGGAATGGGAGCCGCAGGCGGCTTCGGTGCCTTTTCCGAAACCAACCGGGCGCAGATGGAAGCGCAGAAAAAGGAAGCCGAGAATCGCGCGGCGGTAAAGGCGGCTGCCGATGCGTGGACGTGCGCCTGCGGTGCGGAAAACACGGGCAAATTCTGCTCCGAGTGCGGAGCGGCAAAGCCGGCGGACGCCGGCGAGTGGATCTGCCCCGCGTGCGGAAAAAAGAACAGCGGAAAATTCTGCTCCGAATGCGGTGCCAAGGCTCCCGTGGCGGCAGGCAAGTGGCTCTGCCCCGACTGCGGCACCGAAAACGACGGCAAATTCTGCCGGAATTGCGGCAGGAAGAAAGACTGATTTATGGCAACCACACTGACCTATCAATGCCCCAACTGCTCGGCGGGTCTGAAATTTGACCCCGGAAAAGGAAAGCTGTGCTGTGAGTTCTGCCAGTCGGAGTTTACCGAGGAGGAGCTTGCCGCCACCGAAACCGCGCGCGCGGCGGAGGAAGCCGCCAGCCGTGCGGCAGAGGAAGCCGCGGAGGCGATGGACCATCCGGACGAGGAATATTCCGCACAGCTCCTGACCTATTCCTGTTCCTCCTGCGGTGCGGAGGTGGTAGCGGACCGGAACACCGCCGCCACCTTCTGCCCCTACTGCCACAACCCGGTATTGCTGGGCGGGCGGTTGGCGGGGCAGATGAAGCCGCATAAGGTGATTCCCTTTGCCTTTGACAAAAAAGAGGCGGAAAAGCGGTTTCTTGCCTTTGCCAAAAAGAAATGGTTTGTGCCCCGCGGGTTTACCGCGCCCGAGCAGGTGGAAAAAATGACGGGCATTTATTACCCCTTCTGGGTCACGGATGCGGACACCGACGCGTCGCTTACCGCGCGCGCCACGCGCAAGCGTTCCTGGCGGGCGGGCGACTATCTTTACACAGAAACCTCCAATTTTCACATTGAACGGCGGGGGGACATTCATTTTGAGGACATCGTAACCCCGGCACTCAAGGAGGAGGACAGGGAGATGCTGAACGGCATCCTCCCCTACCCGTCCGACTCCCTGCAGCCCTTCACGATGCCCTGCCTTTCCGGCTTCGTTGCCAAAAAGCGGGATATTGAAATCGAGGCGGTGCGTGACGCGGTAAAGGGGCGGATGATGGACTACTCCGGTCAGCTTTTGCGGAACACCATTTACGGCTATACCACCGTAACGCCCGGCACCCCGCGCCTGTTGGTGAAGGAGATGCACTGGGATTATACCCTGATGCCGATTTATCTGCTCAACTATCGCTGCAAAAACAAGACCTACACCTACGCGCTCAACGGCTACACGGGCAAGGTGTACGGAAAACTGCCGCTCTCGCTCGGCAAGCTCTTTCTGTTCGGTGGGATTATCGGAGCGGTGGCGGCGGCGATTGCCGCGCTCATCTGTTTTCTTTAAGGGGGAGACGGTATGAGAAAAACGCTGTTTTTTGTGCTGGTACTGCTCCTGACAGTGCCGATGCTTCTTCCCGTTTGCGCCACCGGATATGCAAAAATCGATGACCGTGCGGGGTTCTTTTCCGGAGGCACCGCGTGGAACACGGAGGCCCTGACCGGAACCGATGCCAATCGCTTTTCCTACTACCTGCTGACCGATTTGGCGGAAGATTACCCGAGCGACCGCGAGGTGCTTTCCCGTTGCGGAATCACCAAAAAGGATGCCGCGGTGGTGCTGGCGGTTTATCGGACGGACAGCGGCGTGTATCACTATGACATTTATACCTTCGGCGCGGCGCAGGATGCGTTTTCGGACAGCGACGTTGACGAGGTGCTGGACACCCCCGGGGTGTACAACAACATCAAGTCGGGCGAAATCGCGGCGGGCGTGAAGGCGTTTCTTGCCGCCTGCGGCAAGGTGGAAGCCCGCTTTGTTGCCGAGGAGGAAGCCGACGCCAAGCGCGCCGCCGAGTGGGAGGCAAACCGCGTGCCGCGCGGCATTGCCGTCACGTTGGTGGTGTTTGTGATTGCGGGCGGTGTGGCAATGCTGGCGGTTGCGCTGGTTTACCGCAAAAAGGTACACGGGGAGATTTATCCCCTTGACCGTTATGCAAAACTGCGCCTGACCAAAGAGGTTGACCGCTTTGTGGGCAGCTATATTACCCGCGTGCGGGTCAATACCAACAACGGCAGCAGCGGCTCCCACGGCGGCGGCGGTGGCGGCGGCCACCGCGGCGGCAGATAACCGCGGAGACGCGAGGGGACGCGCAAGGGGGGTGCCTTTTAGGAAAGGCACCCCCCTTGACCCCCCTTCAAAACTTTTCACACAAAAGAAGTCTGCCGTCGTTAATTTTCCTGTAATGCGGCGGCTCTTTTGCTGCTTTGGGTTCACACGCCCAAATTCCGGCGTAAGTTGTGTAAAAATTTTTGAAGGAGTCAAGAGGGGACTTTTTGTAAAAAGTCCCCTTTTGGCGTTTCTTTGCACGACAAAGGGGCAATGCCCCTTTGTCCACTTTCTTTGCGCCTACTCCCTGCAAAGAAGGCGGGCAAGCCCGCTTGCTGTGTAACGGTTCTTTGGGCTTAAAACGCGTTGCCCGCGGTGCCGCAGATGGTGTGCGTGAATCAGGAAAGCCCCGAAATCCGAAACTGGCTCCGGTACAGCTCCGCATACATTCCGCCCTTGGCAATCAATTCGTCGTGCGTGCCCTCTTCCATCACCGTGCCGTTGTCGATTACGGCAATGCGGCTGGCGTTTTTCACCGTGGAAAGCCGGTGCGCCACCACCAGCGTGGTGCGCCCGCGGCACAATTCGTCCAAAGCCTCCTGAATCAGGATTTCGGTGGCGTTGTCCAAGGCACTGGTTGCCTCGTCCAGAATCAGAATCGGCGGGTTTTTGAGAAACACCCGCGCGATGGACAGCCGTTGCTTCTGCCCGCCGGAAAGGCGCACCCCGCGCTCCCCGATTTCGGTGTCGTATCCCCGGGGCAGGCTCATCACATAGTCGTGAATATTGGCGCGCTTTGCCGCCTCAATCACCTCTGCCTCGCCGGCATCCGGTCTGCCGTAAAGGATATTGTCACGGATGGAAGCGTTAAACAGATAAACGTCCTGCTGCACGATGCCGATGCTACGCCGAAGGGACTGCATCGTTACCCCGTTGATATTCTGCCCGTCCACGGTAACGGCACCCCCGGTTACGGTGTAAAAACGGGGAATCAGATGACAAATGGTGGTTTTCCCCCCTCCGGAGGGACCCACCAGCGCAAAGGTTTCTCCCGCGTGGATGTCAAGGTTGACTCCGCGCAACACCTCCCGCGCCCCGTCATAGGAGTAGGACACCCCCGAAAACACAATATCCCCCCTTACGTGCTGCAAAACAGTAGCATCCGGGGCGTCCCTTTCGGGTGGTTCGTCCATAATTTCCACAAAGCGGCGAAAGCCCGCCGCGCCGTCCTCAAACTGTTCCGTGAACCGAATCAGCGTCATCACCGGGGAAACGAAAATATTGACCGATACCACGAATGCCGAATAATCCCCGAAATTGATTTCCCCGTTATAAAGGAAAATCCCACCCGCAATCAGCACCACCACGTTGAACACGTTGGTAATGAACGTGGTGGAGGAATGAAACAGCCCCATCGCAAAATACGCCTTTTTGCGCGCGTTTTTGAAACGGGTGTTTCCGCGCTCGAATTTTTCCTGCTCCTTTTCGGCATTGCCAAAGGCTTTGGTTACGCGGATGCCCGAAATACTGCTTTCTGCCGCGGCGTTGATTTCGGCAATGGAACGGCGGCTTTCGGTAAAAGCACGGTCCATCCGCCCGCGCAGGAGAAACGCCACCGCGAAAAGGAGCGGTGCCAGCGCAAAGACAATCAGCGTCAGCTTCAGATGAATCCCCGAAAGATAAACGAAAGAAATCACGATGGTCAGCGTGGAGATAATCACGTTTTCGGGGCCGTGATGCGCCAGCTCGCTGATGTCCATCAGGTCGTTGGTCAGGCGTGACATCAGCTTGCCGGTTTCGTGCTCGTCAAAAAAGCGGTACGGCAGGGTTTCCAGATGCCGGAACATATCACTGCGCATCTGTGCCTGCATCCGCACGCCCATCATATGCCCGAAAAACTGAATGAAAAATTCCAGCAGCATCTGCACAACGTAAAGCCCCAGCAAAAGGACGGCGGCAATCACAATGGCGCGCACCCTGCGGTTGGGAATCAGATCGTTGAGCATTGCCCGTGTGACCATCGGGTAAACCACCCCGATCAGCGAAACAAGCAACGAAGCCAGCATATCCGCGGAAAAAAGCAAACGGTGCGGCTTATAATAAGAAAGAAAACGCTTGAGCATCCATACCTCCTCCCCGCCGAGACCTTGGCGGGGAAATTTTTATCATAGGGTAACGGCGGCATCCGAACCCGGTTTCGGGCAAAAAGCGTAAAGCGGACGGCGGGGGAACCCCCGGCGCGCTTATCGGATGCCGAGATAAATCAGCAATACCGAAATATCCGCAGGGCTGACGCCGCTGATGCGGGATGCCTGCCCCACGGTCATCGGCTTTTGCGCGTTCAGCTTTTGCGCCGCCTCAATGCGAAGTCCGGTGATTTTGGCATAGTCAAGGTCGTTCGGTATCGTCCTTGACTCAAATTTCTCGTGGCGGGCTACCTCGGCAAGTTCCCGGCTGATATAGCCCTCGTATTTTATCTGAACCTCCACGGAAAGTGCCTCCCGCCGCGTCAATACCGGGCGTTCCGGGTCAAGGACGGCAAGGGCGGCGTAGTCGATTCCCGGGCGGCGCAACAATTCCGCCAGGGAAACCCCGCTGGCAACCGCCGTCAGCCCCCGCTCCGTGAGAAAGGGGTTGACGCGCTCCGGGGAAAGATGCGTTGCCCCAAGGCGGGCAATTTCCCCCCGGATGTGCGTCTGTTTTTCGCAGAATGCGGCGTATGCCGCGTCCCCGACCAATCCCACGCGCCGCCCCAGGGGCGTAAGGCGTGCGTCTGCGTTATCCTGCCGCAAAATCAGGCGGTATTCCGAGCGCGAGGTCATCATCCGATACGGCTCGTTGGTTCCTTTGGTGATCAGATCGTCCACCAACGTACCGAGATAGGAGCTGGAACGGGAAAGAATCAACGGTTCCTCCCCCTTGACCTTCAACGCGGCGTTGATGCCCGCCAGCAGTCCCTGTGCCGCCGCCTCCTCATAGCCGGAGGTGCCGTTGAACTGCCCCGCGCCGAAAAGCCCCGGGATGTGATGAAATTCCAGCGTTGCCGAAAGTGCGGTTGGGTCACAGCAGTCATACTCGATGGCATAGGCGTAGCGCATCGTTTCGGCGTGGGAAAAGCCCGGCAGAGTGGCAAGCATTTTTTCCTGCACGTCGGTAGGCATAGAGGTGGAAAAGCCTTGCAGGTAAAGCTCCTCCGTGTCCGCGCCCAGCGGCTCCAAAAAGAGCTGATGGCGTTCCTTGTCCGCAAAACGGACGATTTTATCCTCGATAGAGGGGCAATAACGCGGCCCCGTGCCGTGGATATGCCCGCCGTACATTGCGGAGCGGTTGAGGTTTTCGCGGATGACGCGGTGCGTTTCGGCGTTGGTATACACGATATGGCAAGGAAGTTGTGAAGCGTCCTTGACATAGTCCTCCGCCGTGGATGCGGAAAAAGGAATCGGGTTCTCCTCCCCCGGTTGCTCCTCCAATACCGAAAAATCCACCGAGCGGCGGTTAATCCGCGCCGGTGTGCCGGTTTTGAAGCGGCGAAGCGGCACCCCGATGCGGGCAAGTGCCGCGGAAAGCCCCTTGGAGGGAAGAAATCCGTCCGGCCCGCTTTCGTAGTTGACGTCCCCCACAAACACGCGGCTGTCAAGATAGGTGCCTGCCGCCACAATCACACATTCACAGGTGAAAACATCCCCCAACCGTGTGGTGACCGAGGAAACAGCCCCCGCACCGTCCAGCGTAACGTCGGTTACCTCTCCCTGCACCACGCGCAGGTTTGCGGTGGTTTCCAGACAGTGCTTCATATAAATATGATAGCGTTTGCGGTCTGCCTGCACCCGTTTGGAATGTACGGCGGCTCCCTTGCCGAGATTCAGCGTGCGGGATTGCAAGGTAACCCGGTCCGCCGCCTTGCCCATTTCGCCGCCCAACGCGTCAATTTCATATACGAGATGCCCCTTTGCCGTGCCGCCGATGGAGGGGTTACAGGGCATATTGGCGATGGATTCCAGCGACATTGTGAACAGCACGGTGTCCACGCCCAACCGGGCAGACGCAAGTGCCGCCTCAATCCCTGCGTGACCCCCGCCTATGACAATAACTTTTGCGTGATGATTCATAAACTCCTGCCGGGCTCATCTCGCGCCCGCCTTCTCCTTTCGCCAGAGGAAACTTTTTGCCAGAGGAAACTTTTTGAAAAAAGTTTCCTCTGGACTCCTTCAAAAACTTTTACACGGCTGATGCCACACTTTGATTGCGCAAACCCAAAACAACGCGAGAACCCATCAGCCGCCGTCGAAAACGAAATTCGCGAATAGTACCATACTTTGAACTCGCGTACCCAAATTAACGCGTCAGCCTATCAGCCCCGCCGCAGGCGGCAGGCGGGAAAGCAGCTCGTTGTGAAGGATTCCGTTGGAGCAGGCAATATCGGACTTTCCGCGATAGGTGACCGGGTTTCCCTCAAAATCCGTGATTTTTCCGCCCGCCTCGGTGAGAATCACCGCGCCCGCGGCGAAATCCCAAAGCGAGAGATTTCGTTCCGCATAAACCCCCACGCGCCCGTCTGCCGTATGGCAAAGGTCGATTGTGGCGGCACCGGAGCGGCGGATATCGATACAGGAGAGATAAAGCCTCTTTGCGATGGCAAACAGCTCGTCCGCGGATTCCTTGTGATAGGGCATCGTTCCCACTGCCGCCAGCACCTGCGAGAGCTTTTCTGCCCTGCTCACGCGGATCGGCTTGCCGTTTTTTGTGGCTCCCTTGCCCTTTTCGGCAAAATAAAATTCATCGGTATACGGCTGATAAATCGCGCCGAGTACCGGCTCTCCCCCGTACAGCACGCCCAGGGAAACCGCGGACATTCCGTATCCGAAAACGAAATTGGTCGTGCCGTCAATCGGGTCAAGCACAAAGGTCGGCACCGCCTCGTCAATCGGCGGGGCGGCTTCCTCCTCCCCGAGAAATGCAAAATCGGGATAACGCACCGCCAGCTCTTGCTTCAGGGTCGTTTCCACAAGGAGGTCTTTTTCGGTTACAAAATCATTGGCGTGCTTGGTGTGTACCTCGCTCTCGGTCGGCAGGGTGAGCAAAACGCCCCTTAGCTCCCGGAGAAGCGGTTCCAGCTCGGATTTTTCAGGCAGGCTCATAATAGCTCCTTAATAGCGCGTTTCTCGCACCGTTGTGGCACTTTTGTTGTAAAAACGGCAAACCGACAGTGCTTTTTCGGTCGCCTCAAAGTAAAGGATGGCGCGGCGTTTTTCCTTTTCCTTTTTGTTTTCGTATTCAAACAGCATCAGGTAAACGTCCGGGGAGGAAAGCGAAGAAATGGCGTGAAACTCCCGCTCCGGGCGGTAATTTTCCGCCGTGGCGCGCGCCCGCCCGTCATCCAACGGGGCAATCAGCACGGCGTCCCGGAGGGGGATTTCCAGTATTTTTTTGCGGGATCGCCCGCCAAACACCTTGGTAAAGGTGAAAACGCCGGAGGTAATGGAATATTCATACTCCACCGAAACATAACGCCAGGTGGCAAAAATCAAAATTCCGGTGGTGACGGGAATCAGGGCCAGCAACGGCACCAGAATCCGCGTAGTCAGCCCCATCATGACCCACGCCAGCACAAACGAAACGTAAAGAAAAATCATCCCCGCGCGAAAAAGAATCCATTTCCCCTCGATTTTTTGGCGCACGGTGTATTCGTAAGTGGAAAACTCATTCACGCAAAAATCCCCCTTTTCTCATCCCGTTCGGTACCCTTTCGGCAAATTACAGCTCCGTGAGGTGCAAGCCGAGAAAGGAGAGGAGCAACCGGTCAAGGCAGTAAACCGGAAGCCCGACCACGTTGAAATACTCCCCGTCCAGTCCCTTGATAAAAACGGACGCCAGCCCCTGCACGGCGTAAGCCCCCGCTTTGTCGCGCGGTTCACCGCTTTTTACATACCATTCAATCTCTTTTTCGCTCATCGGGGCAAAATGCACGCGCGTAATCTGCGCATCCGCGATTTCCCGCTCCCCGCAAAGCAATGCCACCCCGCTGATCACGCGGTGGGCTTTGCCCGAAAGCCTGCGGAGCATCCGCGCGGCATCCGCATCGTCCTTCGGCTTGCCGAGGATTTCCCCGTCGTTTTCCACCACCGTGTCGGCCGCGATAATCAGCGTATCCCCGTTCCATTCTCCCCTTGCGGCAAGAATTTCCCGCACGGCGTGCGCCTTGCGCAGGGCAAGCTCTCTGACCAGTGCCACGGGGTCGGTGATATCGGAGCTTTCGTCCGCGTCGGCGGGCAGAATTTCAAATTGCACCCCGAGTGTGCGGAGTATTTCGCTCCTGCGGGGTGAGGCGGAAGCCAGTACAACCCGCATTATTTCACCCCCGTGGAACCGAAACCGCCCGCGCCGCGCGCGGTTTCGTCCAGCTCCTCCACCGGCAGGAATGCGGCGGCAAGCACGGGCAGGAACATCAGCTGTGCAACCCGGTCACCCGGCATCACGGTAAAGGTTTCTTCGGAGGTATTGAGCAAGCCTACGCAAATTTCGCCCCGGTAGTCCGCATCGATGACGCCGATGCCGTTGGAAAGGCAAATGCCTTTTTTCACGGCAAGCCCGCTTCTTGCGGCAACAATTGCCACCACGTCCCGCGTTTCGGGGGCGATGGCGATTCCGGTGGGAATCATCACCCGCCCGCGGGGGGCGATTTCGACCGGTGCGTCGATGGCGGCGCGCAAATCCACCGCCGCGGAGCCCTGTGTGGCGTAGGTGGGCAGGGTCTGTCCTCCGGTGAGTTTGATTTTGACGTTCAGTTCCATTTTTTTGCTCCTTAAAAAGCCGGGTGAAGTAAAAACACCCGGCTATGTGATGAGTTTTACGGCTTTTTGCGCCCGGGCTTAGTGTGTATTCTTCATCCCGGCAAGGGTTTCCACAAACACGGAGAAGGGTGCCTTTTCCACAAAGAGATCGTAGAATTTCCGAATCATTGCCACATCCGAGGGGTCGGTGACGTTGCTGTATTTGGCAAGCGCGGCTTCCAGTCCGTTTGCTTTGACGAAGTCGGTGATTTCCACCGCGGCGGCATCGGTAGGCATATCAAAGAGGTAGCCCGCGGCAATGCCCACAGCGATGTGTGCGGGGATTCCGCCCTGCTCGCGCACCATTTTGAACGCGCCGACCAGTCTGTCGTGTTCCGAGAGCTTGCGCTTGGGGTCTCTGCCCACGCGATCCAGGGAGTCCACCAGCAGCTTGTTTTCAAACCGCACCATCAAGTCTTCCACAAACTGCATCGTGTCGTCCAGGGGTGCGCCGTGCCGTTTGGCAAGCGCGCGGGCGGATTCCAGCAGAGCGCGGGTGAGAATGTACTTGATTTCCCCGTCGGTTGCCGCCTCAAAAATGTAGTTGTAGCCCTTCTGATATGCCATATATGCCATCAGCGCGTGACCCATATTGTGAATCAACAGCTTTCTCTCGATAAAGAACGCAAAGGGCGAAAACGGCACCAGCTCCTTGATGGGGGGCATTTCGCACCCCACGGGGCGGAAGCCTGCCGCGTCCACCGGAAGCTCGCTGTAAGGCTCGGCACACACGGCAAGGGCGTATTTCTCCTTAAATTCTGCGGGTGTGGGCGGCACGGTTCTTCCGACCGACACGCACACAAACCCGATATTTTCCTCAAACCACGCCTTGTCCGCGGCGGGGATGTGCGGCTCTACCAGCCCGTGCAGGTACTCGTTGGAGCCAATCATATTTTCGCAAATCAGAATATTCAGCGGCTTGCCGAGAGCCTTGCGGGCAAGAATTGCCTTGGCAAGCAACGGTGCCACGAAGGGGAGAATGTTCACGCCGAGCGCGGTTGCCATAATATCGCATTTTGCGATGCTTTCCACCACAGCGGCTTCGTCTTTTCCGTTCACGGCATTGACGTTTTCCACCCATTCCGGCACGTATTCGGTGCCGCGGGTCACGTAAATGGGATACTTTTTCTGTGCATTCAGCTCGTTAACCACGGCGTCATTCACATCGATAAAAGTGGTTTCGTATCCGGAGAGATAAAACCGCTGACCGATAAATCCGCGCCCGATATTGCCGGCACCGTACATTACTGCTTTCATACTGTTCTCCTTTATCTGTAAAAAAATAAATTCAGAAGATTTCCAGCACGGCGGCAAGCACACGCTCTGCCACCGCGGCGGGGGTTCCTGCGGCGTCCACCACCGCTACCCGGTCGGGCAGGGAGGAAAACACGCGCAAAAAGGTGTCCCGGAAGAGCCGGAGTGACTCCTCTTTTTCATAAATTTCGGGCGTTTCGCCCCGGGTACTCACGCGCGCGAGAGATTCTGCGGGGGAAATGTCGAGAAATACGCAAAGGTCGGGGTGGCGGATGTCGGGGCAGGCGGTGTTCATATGCCTGACCCACTCGTAATCGCACAGGCTCCCCTGATAGGCAAGCGAGGAATAATAATAGCGGTCACAGACCACATCGTTTCCCGCGGCAAGCATTTCGGCAATGCCGCCGGGGGCAAGATTATGCCCGATGCGATCCAGGACGAAAAGAGCCGCCATTTCGGAAGGAGAACGCGGATCCCTGCCCGAGAGTGCCGCGCGGAGCAATTTTCCCGTGGGGGAATCGGTCGGCTCGGCAGTGGCGCACACCCGCCGCCCTCGCGCCGACAACGCCGCGGCAAGGAACTGCACCTGCGTGCTTTTGCCGCAACCGTCAATGCCTTCCAAAACGATAAATTTTCCACCGGACATAGCATCCCTCCGCCACTCATTTCAACATCTAATTATAGCACCCGCCGCAGAATTTGTCAAGACCCCATTGCCCCGCCGGTCCGGTTTTCGGCAAGGAAGACCGGCTCTTGCTCCGCACCGCCGCGGGCGCGGCGGTGCGGAGGTCACCTTTGGGGCAAAAACCCGGCGGGCGGCTTTTGTTTCGGATAAAAAACGGAATTTTGCGGAATACTGTCTGCGAGGTGATGCTTGTGAACGATCGTGAAAAACTGCCGCCCCTGACGGTGCCGCCGGTGCCGTCTGTCCCCAATCGCGCCTATACCGAAATGCGCAAAACGGCAGGGGACGGTATGAGAAAACCCGAAATTTCCGCCCCGGAAAACGGGCAGGCGGAGGCGGACTCCGTCCCCGAAATCCGTGCCGTGGCGAAAACGCCCACGCTCGGCAATTTTTCCCCCGGAGAGAACGACGGAAACTTTGCCCCGGAGAAGGGCGATTCCCTCTGACCCCCGCCGCAAGGGCGGGGCGAGTACCCCTTTTTGACCCCGGAACATTGTTAATTAAATAACTATTGAAAAAGCCCCCAAAAGCGGGGCTTTTTGTGTTATACTGTCCTTGTAAAACAAAACGAAAGGAACACGGACTATGTTTGATATTGTGGTGGTAGGTGCCGGAGTGGTGGGTGCGCTGATTGCGCGCACGCTCAGTGCTTACCGGCTGGATGTCTGCATTGCGGAAGCGAAACAGGACGTGGCAATGGCGGCAAGCTCCGCCAATTCCGCCATCGTTCACGCGGGCTTTGACGCCAAGGAGGGCACGCTGAAGGCGGCACTCAACGTGCGGGGCGCGGAGATGATGGAGGGCGTTTGCCGGGAATTGGGCGTGAAATACCGCAACAACGGCTCGCTGGTGATTGCGTTCAACGATGCGGACGTGGAAATGCTGCACACACTCCTTGCCCGCGGAGAGAAAAACGGGGTAAAGGGGTTGAGAATTCTGAACCCTGCCGAACTGCACGAGCTGGAGCCGAACGTTTCGGACAGCGTGGTGGCGGCATTGTACGCCCCCACGGCAGGCATCGTCTGCCCTTACGGTCTGACGATTGCGGCGGTGGGTAACGCAATGGACAACGGCGCGGAGCTTTGCCTTGGCTTCCGGGTTACCGGAATCGAGGATCGCGGCGGCTTTTTCCGCCTGAGTGCCGAAAACGGCAAAACGATTGACGCACGCTACGTCATCAACGCCGCAGGTCTGTTTTCGGACGAGGTGGCGGCTCTGGCGGGCGACACCTCCTTCTCGGTTCACGCGCGGCGCGGGGAATACATTCTGTTGGACAAGGAATGCGGAAAGCTGGTGAACGCCACCGTATTCCGCACGCCCGGCAAAATGGGCAAGGGCATTCTCGTGACCCCCACGGTGGACGGGAATCTTCTGATGGGCCCCACCTCGCTGGACATCAGCGACAAGAACGACCGCTCCACCACCGCCGAAGGGCTTTCCACCGTGATGAAAGAGGCGGGCGAAAACGTGAAGGGGCTTGCCTTCGGCAAGGCAATTACCTCGTTCTGCGGGCTTCGCGCCGTCGGCTCCACGGGCGATTTTATCATCAACAGCCCCCGCCCCGGTTTTGTGAACGTGGCAGGGATTGAGTCCCCCGGGCTTTCCTCCGCCCCCGCGATTGCGGAATATGTAACGGAATTGCTCCGCAGACTTGGCTGCAAGCTGGAAAAGAAGCGGAAATGGAACCCGAATCGCGCACCGATGGACGCCTTCCGCGAGGCGAGCGCAGAGGAGAAAAACGAGATCATCCGCAACGATCCCGCATACGGCAGAATCGTTTGCCGTTGCGAAACCGTAACGGAAGGGGAGATTCTGCACGCCATTAGACAAAACCCGCGCCCGACCGACCTTGACGGCGTAAAACGCCGCACGCGAGCGCAGATGGGGCGTTGTCAGGGCGGCTTCTGCTCCCCCACGATTGTGGAATTGCTCGCGCGGGAGTTGAATATTCCCTTTGAGTCGGTCACCAAAAACGGCGGCGGCTCCTATATCAACATCGGAAAAACCAAGGAGGACAACGGCAATGACTGAAACCGGAATGAAAAACGTTTCTTTGGTCATCGTCGGCGGGGGCCCCGCCGGTATGAGTGCCGCCGTTGCCGCTTATGACGCGGGCGTGCGCGATTTGCTGATTCTGGAACGCGACACGCACCTCGGCGGGATTTTACAGCAATGTATCCACAACGGGTTCGGGCTTCACCGCTTCGGCGAAGAACTGACGGGTCCCGAATACGCCTATCGCTATGAAAAAGCAGTCAAAGAGCGGAATATTCCGTTTCTGCTCGGCACGATGGTGCTGGACATCACGCCCGACCGCGTACTGACCGTAACCAACGCCGAAAACGGCGTGTTCCGGATCAAGGCGGGTGCCGTTATCCTTGCAATGGGCTGTCGGGAGCGGCCGCGCGGTGCGCTGAACATCGCAGGCACGCGTCCTTCCGGCATTTACAGCGCGGGAACGGCACAGAAATACGTCAATATGAAAGGGTATCTTCCCGGCAAGGACGTGGTGATTCTCGGTTCGGGTGATATCGGGCTGATTATGGCGCGCCGGATGACCCTGGAGGGCGCAAAGGTACACGCCGTGTGCGAGCTGATGCCATATTCCGGCGGGCTTGCGCGCAATATCGAGCAATGCCTGCACGATTTCGGCATTCCGCTCCGCCTTTCCCACACCGTGGTGGAAATTCACGGCAAGGAACGGCTCACGGGCGTTACAATCGCCCAGGTGGACGAAAACCGGCGTCCGATTCCCGAAACCAGAGAGTATATCCCCTGCGACACGCTTTTGCTGTCGGTCGGTCTGATTCCGGAAAACGAGCTGACAAAATCCGCAGGCGTGGCATTGGATCGGATTACGAACGGTGCCGTGGTGGATCAGAATCGCGAAACCGGCGTGGAAGGCGTTTTTGCCTGCGGAAACGTGCTTCACGTACACGATCTGGTGGACTTTGTTTCCGAGGAGGCGGCAATCGCGGGCGAGAGTGCCGCAGCATATCTGCGCGGCGAGCGCGCGGGCAAAACCAACGTGGCACTGCACACGGACGGCAAAATCCGCTACACCGTGCCGCAACGCATCACGGAAGAAAAGGACGTTACGGTCTTCTTCCGCGTTTCCAATATCTATCGGGACGTCACCATCAAGGTGACAAACGGTGACCGGGTGGTCTTTACCAAAAAGAAAGCCAAGGTCGCCCCCGGCGAGATGGAAAGCATCACGCTGACCCCCGCACAGTTTGCCGGCGCGGACAGGCTTGATTTTTCCCTGGAGGTGGCTGAATTATGATGAGGATGTTAACCTGTATTGTCTGCCCCCGCGGCTGTCAGCTGACCGCCAACGTGCAGGGGGGCGAGGTGCTGAACGTGGAGGGATACACCTGCAAGCGCGGCAAGGAATACGCGATTGCGGAATGCACGCACCCGGTGCGCACCGTCACCTCCACGGTGAGAACCGATGACGGCGGCGTGATTCCGGTCAAGACCTCCGCCGCAATCCCAAAAGAGAAAATGATGGAATGTATGGCACTCATCAACGCCGCCGTGGTGAAGCTGCCCGCCCGAATCGGCGACGTGGTCGTGGAAAACGTCCTCGGCACCGGTGCCAATCTCGTGGTTACCGCAAACAAGGACTGAATCACACAAGGGGGTGCCTTCCCTGTAAGGCACCCCCTTGACCCCTTTTCAAAACCTTTCACGCAAAGATAGAGTATCCCCGGGCACCTGCGGCACCTGCGGTGCGGCTACACGGCTTTCGCGTTGCTTTGGGTTCACACGCCCAAAGTTTGGCGTTGTTGTGCATCCCTGCGGACTCCGTCTCCGACGCGGCTACACGGCTCCCGCGTTGTCTTGGGTTCACACACCCAAAGTCCGGCGTGAGTTGTGACCCACCTGCACCACCCGCGGCACCTGCGGCACCTGCGGTGCGCTGAACGGTTTTCGCGTTGTCTTGGGTTCGCGCACCCAAAGTTTGGCGTTGTTGTGCATCCCTGCGGACTCCGTCTCCGACAGCGGCTACACGGCTCCCGCGTTGTCTTGGGTTCACACGCCCAATTTTCGGAACCAGCCGTACGCCCCCTGCACCACCCGCGGCACCTGCGGCACCTGCGGTGCGCTGAACGGTTTTCGCGTTGTCTTGGGTTCGCGCACCCAAAGTTTGGCGTTGTTGTGCATCCCTGCGGACTCCGTCTCCGACAGCGGCTACACGGCTCCCGCGTTGTCTTGGGTTCACACGCCCAATTTTCGGAACCAGCCGTACGCCCCCTGCACCACCCGCGGCACCTGCGGCACCTGCGGTGCGGCTACACTGCTTTCGCGTTGCTTTGGGTTCACACGCCCAAAGTTCGGCACCAACCGTACGCCCCCTGCACCACCCGCGGCACCTGCGGCACCTGCTGTCAAGGAAGTCTATTCAAAAGGAGAATGATATGATTTCATACAACGAATTTTCCGCTATTTTTCATACCATTATGGCAGATAACGGTCAAGGAAGTTTTGCAACAGAAGCCTATTCAAGGAAGTTTTATTTATTGACCGAACACCTGTTAGAGGTTTCCAAGATAATGAATCTGACCGCTATCAAGGAGGAAAAGGCAATTATTCTCCGTCACTTTGCAGATTCCCTCACCGTGGCTCCTTTTTTGCCCCAAAACGCCAAAATCATTGATATCGGATGCGGCGCGGGCTTTCCTTGCCTGCCGCTTGCCATCTGTCGCCCGGATTTGCACATTACCGCCCTTGACAGCACGGAAAAACGCATTCGTTACGTCAATGAAACCGCAAAACTGCTGGAATTGACCAATTTAACGGGAATTACCGCCCGTGCCGAGGAAGCGGGCAGGGAAGCGTTGAGAGAAACCTTTGATGCGGCAACCGCCCGCGCTGTGGCGGATCTGCCCGTGCTGTCCGAGCTTTGCCTGCCTTTTGTGCGTCCCGGCGGGGTTTTCCTCGCAATGAAAGCGGCACGCGCCCCGGAGGAGCTGGAAAAGGCGCGTCCGGCGTTCAAAAAACTGGGCGGAGCAGTCCTCGGCTCGCACAATATAACCCTGCACGGCGAAGCAGAAACAGATTCCCGCGTGATTATCGAAATCGCCAAAACCGCACGCACTCCCAAGGAATACCCCCGCGCCTATGCAAAAATCGTAAAGAAACCGCTTTGATTCCGTCACCCGCCGTCCGTAAAAATGCGGGCACTCTTGCCATTCCGCCCCGCAAAAACCGTAACTTGATTGATTGGTTCGGCAAAAATCGCAAAAAGCCCCCATATGGGGGCTTTTTGCGATTTTTTATTTTCCCCGTTTTTCTTTCTCACAGAGCCACAGCTTGATTTTATACTTTTGATAGAAATTATCGCCCGCGGCTCCGGGCTTTTTCCATAGTTTTATATCTGTCCGTTTTCTCTTTCACAGTGTCACAGCTTGATTTTATGTTTTTGGAAGAAATCCGTCCCCCGCAACTCCTGACTTTTTTACAAAGAATGTATTTATCTGCTCTTCTCTTTCGCTTTCAGAGGTCTGCTTAAACCTTTTTTCCCACTTTCCACCGCTTTTGACTTATTTCCAACATCATTGCCACATTTCCAACGCCTTCGCCATCCCCGTCAATGCGCTTTTCCGGACCCGTCTCAACCTCCCGCCACCCCCTGACTTTTGTCCGGGTTTCAGGCACCGCGCCCTGATTTTCCGCTCTTTATACCCTTACGCCATCGTTTTTCCACCGTCTCCAACCGCCTTTCCCAAGTGTTTTGTCGCATTCCGTCGTCTCCAACCGCCGGTGTTTTGCCGCTTTTCCGTCGCCCCTCAATTGCCGGAGCGTTTTTCGCATTTTTGTTGTGTTTTCCACGCTGTCGACGCACGCCCGGCCACCCATTCTCCACTCCTTTTTTAATTGGTTGCATTTCATTAGCCACGCTGCCGTCTGTCTATTTTGCTTTTTACCCTGGTTTCCCTGCTTTTTTGCTTTATTTCAGCAAGCACACCACACAATTTTAGAAAAATTTTTCTTGTATTTCCATATTTTACCACTCGTTTTCGACATTTTCCGCTTGTCTCTTGTGTTATACTGTGCATAAAGAGGTGAAAATTATGAATAGTTACGAAAAAGCAACGGAAATATTCAATTTAAGCAGATCAGGAACCGAAAAAAGCGTTATTTTTCTTTCGCCGGAACAAATCCAGCTTTTTCCGCAAGCCAAACGCACAAGGGGCGGTGATAACCTCCGCATCCGAATGGCAGAATCTGTACGCAAGTACGGGGTATTACAGCCGTTTTCTGTACGGATTTGGCAATCAAACAGCGGTTTTTCCTGCTATCAGTTGGTGGGTGAGGAGGAAAGATTCCGCGCAGTCTGTATGGCAGGAATCACCCGGATTCCCTGTTTCATTCTTTCGAGCGACGACAAACGATGCGCCGCACTTGCACTCATTGATGAATATTCCCGCAAAAACCTTCATTTTTTGGATGAAGCACAGCTCTTTATGCGGTTAATGCGAGATTATTCTATGAAACAGGCTGAAATCGCCGAAAAGTGTGGGCTTTCCCAATCCTCGGTTGCCAACAAATTACGCCTTTTGCAGTTATCCGAGGGGGAGCAGGAAAGCATCCGTCGCGCAGGACTTGGAGAACGCCACGCGCGTTGTCTGCTCCGAATAGACGACCAAAATATACGGCAAAAAGCCCTGGAAACCGTCATTTTGCGCCATTTATCGGTTGTTCAGACCGAGGACTTGATAGAAAATATGACCAACGGCGCGTCTGCTGTGTCTCGGCAAAAGGATGCCGTTCTATCCAATGCTACGAAATTGCCGGAATCAAGAGCAAATGAAGCTACATATTCGCCATCGGATATGAATATGCAAGCCCTTACGGAGAAACGCACAGGGCGGTTTCCGGTTTATTCATCACCTGCACAAATCGTGCCTGCTGCAAAGGCAACGGAGCGGACTTTCCGCAACACGGAAGCGGAAATTCAAGCAAAATCCGGGACATTTTCCGAGAAAACTCCGGCTGCGCCTGCAAGCGAAACCGCTGCAAGTCGGCGTATCACCGCAGAAATTCCGGCTCCGGGAGGAATTATGCCCAGGAGATTTATCCTTCACGACCTCCAACCTTTATACAACTCTATCGAAAAGACCCTTTCTATCTTCCGAAAAACGGGAATGAACGCAGAATGTACCCGCGAGGAGGCGGCAGACGCCGTGCATATTTATATCCGAATCCCCCGAAAAGCCGAAGTATAATGGCTTTTCTACAAAAAACAGCCCTTCTTTTAGGGCTGTTTTTGCATATTGAGTCTATTGACATTTAAGAGGTAAACAGGCGGGAACCGGTAGCCGTGACACCCTGGCATTTCACCGTTCAAACGTTTCACGTGAAACGCACAGTTCCCGTTCCGTTTAGTTTTGGTTTCACGTGAAACATACGAAAATGATTTTTGCGGTAAAAAGCAATGGGTGGGGGATACAGTAAAAACAAGTGTTGACTCGGTGAGAATGAGCAAGCGCGGCAGAAGCGTGTTAATGAAATGCGGTATCAAAACGCAATACGGTCGAGTGTAGCAGAAGACGCAGGTGCAAAACAAATCGAGATGTCAAAAAGGCATTTCTGCGTATCGTAAAAGCGGGTTTTGGCTTCAAAGAGACGGTGGGTTGGCAGAAATGTCCACAAGAAGGGCAGGGGATTGTGTGAAATGGCAGAACTCGCGCAAAGCAAAAGAACGAACGGGCGATGTCAGCGGGCGGCGGATGTGCACAAAGGCAACATAGGCTGTTGTTTGGGGCAAAGCGATGACGGCAAGACAGCGACGGAACACGCAAAAGTTAATGGGTGAATTGAACGGCGTACATCACGCAAAACGGTCGTGCAAGGAAGGCGGCCAATGACAAGTGCTTGCAATGTGTACATAAGCAATGGTGAAGCAACGGGCGTGTGCCGAAACAACGAAATTCCCACGGGGGTGGCACTTTTATCGTGCCGTTGTGCCACGCGATTGTCCGTGTTCATGTGTGCGCGACACCGTTTGAAGTCATTTACCGTGCCATTACGTTGCGTCGCCCCTGTATCCGGCACTCTATCGCTTTTCTCCCCTTGTGCCGTGCCATCCTGTATTGGCATTCGCGCCGTTCGAAATCTTTTGCCGCGCCATTGTGCCGTTCCACTCTTGTGTTCGACGTTCCGTCGTTTTTGCCCCTTGTACCGTGCCGTCCCGGCATTGGTTTCGTCCCGCCTGAAATCTTTTTGCCGTGCCGTTTGTACTGTGCTGCCTTTGTATTTGGCGTTCCGTCGTATTTGCCCCTTGTACCGTGCCATCCCGGCATTGGTTTCATTCCGCCTGAAATCTTTTGCCGTGCTGTTTGTGCTGCGCCGCCTTTGTATTCGGTGTTCCGCCGGTTTCGCTTTTATGACGTGCCGTGCCGCATCGACGCGCGCCATTTGAAACCATTTGCCGTGCGATAGGCCGTGGCTTTTGCACTCACACTGTTTTTACTTCTTGCACCAAGACGGTTGATTGGTCGGACAATTTTCGTGCACCGTTTCCTCTAGCCCAACGGTTAACCCGCGAGGTTGCCGGGAGGCACAGCACGCACAGCCATCGGATAGCACTCGCACCGGCGGCGGACGGTAGCGCACGCGGGGGATGGTAGCGCACAGTCATCGCGCTACGGTAGCGCACGCGGTCGCGGGTCATTGAACTACTTCTAAACGGTGTCGTTAATCTCCGACGGCCGGGTCGCAGACTGTCAATGGTCGCCGGACAATTTTTGCACACTATCCCGGACAAGTTGGCGCGCAAGCGCAGAATAATAGGTGCGTACTCACCGCGATCGGTTGTGCGATTGCCGGGCGGTGGATGTGCGATTGCCGGGCAGCAGATGTGCGATTGCCGAGCGGTGGATGCGCGATTGCCGGGCGGTGGATGCGCGATTGCCGGGCGGTGGATGCGCGGTTTTAGCCGAGAGTACACGATGCCGCGGCAAATGTGTGATTACCAAGCAATTGGCGGTATGGTTTGATAGATTCTGCCGGGGTTTCATCACGCTTTTCTCCGTGCCGTTTTGCCTCCGTTATTGTGAAGGTCTTGAAAAGGAGCTTTTTATTCCGGTACGCCGCATTTTTCTTACTATCTGATCTTTGAGCCGGTCTGACAAACTTGCGCCTGCCTTTGCTGATCTTCCTTTCGTCGGTCTTGGCGACTCCTGTGCCGCACTCTTTTTTGCGGCACTTTTTGGCCACGGCGTTTTGAATTGCCAAGGCTTTTTCTTTTTTGTTTCCCGTGAAACATTCCCCGAATTTTGTAATCGCACCGGCGGCGACTGCCGGTTCGACCGGTTTGGGGGGTATTGGTTTGAACTCGGCGGGTTTGCGTGTGACGATTCGCATCGAGAGCGTGTAGTGACTTGCGCGCAGGGGGTGCGTGCC
>CAKSPL010000007.1 GCA_934481325.1 uncultured Eubacteriales bacterium
AGCTGGTGTCGTGCAGAATGAAATCCTCGTCCAGAGCCTTGCCCGTGTAAATCTTTGCCGACGGATGCAGAACCGCGGCGGGAATCAGCAACGAAAGGCAGAGCAAAAAGGCAAAAATCCGTGTTTTCATAGTATTCCTTTCCCCCTTGGCGGGGCGTTGGGCGGGGTTTTCCCGCCCGGAATCATCCTTCCGAATCCTCGGCGGGTGCCTCGTCGCCGGGTTCCTCGGTTGCGGGAGCGGTGTCGCCTGCGGCGGTCGCTTCCGCGGCGGTGGTCTCCTCGGCGGTCGCTTCCGTGGCGGTCACTTCCGCATCGGTCGCTTCCGCGCCGTCGGCGGGTGCTTCCTCCGGCTCCTCGTGCGCCACGGTGGAGAAGCCCACAATCTTCTGCCCCTCGCCAAGGCGCATCACAATCACGCCGGAGGCGGCGCGGGAATACTCGTTGATTGCCTTCACGGGCGTGCGGATGATGGTTCCCTGGTTGGTAATCAGCATCAGGTCGTCCCCGTCGTCCACGGCGGCAATGCCGGCAAGCGCGCCGGTTTTTTCGGTCAGGTTGTGACAGCTTACGCCCATACAGCCCCTGCCCTTGGTGCGGAACTCCTCAAACGCGGTGCGTTTGCCGTAGCCGTTTTCGGTGACGGTAATCAGGCTCTTTTCGTCGTCTACCACCACGGCACCGACCACGTAGTCGCCCTCGCGGAGCTTCACCCCGCGCACCCCGCGCGCGGTACGACCCATCCCCCGCACCGCACTCTCGGAAAAGCGCGTAGCGGAGCCGTTATGGGTGGCAAGCAGCACGTCCCGGTCGCCCTTGCTGCACATCACGAACAAAAGCTCATCTCCCTCGTCCAGGTTCAGTGCCTTTTTGCCGCCCTTACGCTGATATTCGTATTCCGAAAGGAGCGTGCGCTTGATGACGCCGTTTTTCGTGACCATCGTGAGATAATCGTCCTCGGCAAAGCCCGGCACGCTGATCATCGCGGTGATGGTTTCGCCCTTTTCGGTTTCCAGCACGTTGACGATGCTGGTTCCCTTTGCCGTGCGGGAAGCCTCCGGAATCTGATATGCCTTGCGCATAAACACCTTGCCGGTGTTGGTGAACAGCATCAGGAAATCGTGGGAGTGAACCACCGCCACCTTTTCCACAAAGTCCTCGTCCTTGGTGGTCATCCCGATGATGCCCTTGCCGCCCTTGTGCTGTGCGGAATAGGTGTCGGCAGGCTGACGCTTGATATAGCCCGTGTGCGTGAGGGTAATCACGCAATCGTGCTTTTCAATCAGGTCTTCGAGCAGAATGTCGTCCTCCGCAGCCACGATTTCGGTGCGGCGTGCGTCGGCATATTTGCGGCGGATTTCGCCGATTTCGGTTTTGATAATCTCCTTGACCCTGCCTATATCGGCAAGAATCTCGCGGTACTCCTTAATCTGCGCGTAGAGCTTATTCAGCTCGTCCTCGATTTTCTGCCGTTCCAGCCCGGTCAGCTTGCCCATCGTCATATCCACGATTGCCTGAGACTGCACCTCGGAGAGCCCGTATTTGTTTTGCAGGTTCTCCTTTGCCGCGGGGATAGACTCGGAATGGCGGAGCAAATCCACCACCTCGTCGATATTGTCGCCCGCGATTTTATAGCCCTCCAGAATATGCGCGCGCGCCTCTGCCTTTTCCAGGTCGAATTTGGTGCGGCGAATAATCACATCCTCCTGATGGGCGATGTAGTGGTCGAGAATCTGCGGGAGCGAGAGCACTTTCGGCTCTCCGTTCACCAGTGCCAGCATATTGATGGCGCAGGTATCCTGCAACTGAGTGTTTTTGTAAAGCTGATTGAGAATGACCTGCCCGTTGGCATCCCGGCGGTAATGAATCATAATATTGATGCCGTTTCTGCCGTTGGAAACGTCCTTGATGTCGGTAATGCCGTCAATCTTTTTGTCCCTTACCAGTGCCGCAATTGCCTGCACCAGCATACTTTTGTTGACCTGATAGGGAATTTCGGTCACGTGAATGACGTTTTTATCCTCGTCGATGTGGCATTTGGAGCGCACCATCACGCGCCCGCGCCCGGTTTTGTACGCCTCGATGATGCCGTTCACGCCGTAGCAGGTTGCCGCGGTGGGGAAATCGGGCCCCTTGATGAACTGCATCAGCTCCTCCACGGTGCATTCCGGATGCTCCATCCGGTACACGGTGGCGTCAATCACCTCGCCGAGGTTGTGGGGCGGGATGTTGGTTGCCATCCCCACGGCGATGCCCACCGAACCGTTGACCAAGAGGTTCGGGAATCTGGAAGGAAGCACCGCAGGCTCCCGCAGGCGGTTGTCGAAGTTGGGGACGAACCGGACGACCTCTTTTTCCAAATCCGCCATCATCTCGTTGGAGATTTTGGCAAGCCGCGCCTCGGTATAACGGTAGGCGGCGGCGGAGTCCCCGTCTACGGAGCCGAAGTTGCCGTGCCCCTCTACGAGCGGGTAGCGAAGCGAGAAATCCTGCGCCATCCGTACCATCGTGCCGTACACGGCGGAGTCGCCGTGCGGGTGATAGCGACCCAGCACGTTACCCACCGTGGTTGCCGACTTGCGGAACGGCTTGTCGGAGGTGAGGTGATCCTCATACATTGCGTACAGAATGCGGCGTTGACCCGGCTTCATCCCGTCCCTCACGTCCGGGAGCGCACGGGACATAATCACGGACATAGAGTATTCGATAAACGCCTGCTTGACGCGTTTCTCCATATCCACGTTTTCTATTTTCTGATCCGGAAATTCAATATTTCCGCTGTGTTCGGTTTTACGTTCCACTTTTTCGTCCTTTCTGTTGCCGCGCGCCGGCAACGGGAGTTTGTCTTAATTTCTGTCGGAGTTCTTCGGTCTCCCCCTGCCGCGGCGTTTGCCGGGTTCCCCGGCATTTCCGTTTTTCTCCGCCTGCTTCTCTTGAAGGGAATACCGGCATTCCTCCGCAAAAGTATCGTCTGCGTCAGAGTCGTTTTTCGGAAAATCCCGGAAAAGCTCCTGCAACAGCGTCATAAAGTCCGCTGTTTTGCTGAGCTCTGCCAGTTTTTCGGGGTCTGGCGGGTTCCTGTGGTACGGAAAATCGGAGGAATCCTCCTGTTCTTCCGCTCCGGCTTCTCCGGAGTTTTCCCCTCCGGTTTCCCCGGCGGTTTTCTCCGCGGACTCCTCTCCGTTTTCCTCCGGAAAATCCTCCAGCCCCGGGATTTCCGGCGGCTTTTTTACTTCAATGTGGTCGACGGCGCAGGCGGTGGCGGCTTCCATCGATTCGTCCGGCTCCTCCCCGCGCAAAACCGAGGCAACGAACCCGGCAAGAAACGCGTCTCCCGCGCCTACCGTGGTGCGCACCTCAACCTCCGGTGCCTGCCGCACGAAAACGCCTTCCTCCCCCGCATAAACCGCGCCCTTTTTGCCCGCGGTGCAGATGACGCGCACCTCCGGGTGACTCTCGTGCCATTTCTGTGCCAGCGCGGCAACGTTTTTTAGGGTGTGGGGAACCGGTTCTCCCGCCAGCTCCGCCAATTCCGCCGCGTTGGGCTTGATGTAGTCCGGTTGCCCGCAGGTTCCCGCCGCGAGAGCCGCGCCGGAGCTGTCCAGAAAGGTTTTTGCCCCCTTCTCGTTTGCCATAGCAATCACCCGGGCGTAAATATCAGACGGTAGCCCCTCGGGCAGGCTCCCGCACAGGAGCAGGGCGTCGTATCTTCCTTTTTCCAGCAGGGAAAGCAGTCTCTCCGTTTCTTCCTCGCCGACGGGGCCGCCAAGCTCGTTGATTTCGGTGGTTTTGCCGTCCGGCTCCACCAGCTTGACGTTTTCCCTCACCCCGCACGCCGTGGGGATTGTGATGACCTTCACCCCGCGCGCGAGAAGCATTTTCTCCGCCATTTCTCCTGCCGTTCCGCCGGAAAAGGTGTAAACCGTTACCCGCACACCCTCTTTTTTCAGTGCCAGAGCCGCGTTTGCACCCTTACTGCCAAGGCAGATTTCCGCGCGCCCCGTGCGGTACAGGTTGCCCGCGTACAGATGACTGTCCACATAATACACCCGGTCAATCCCCGGGTTGGGGCAAAAAACCGCTGCCGTTTTGCTCATATATCCAGGTTCTCCGCAAATTTTGCGTTTTCTTCGATAAACACGCGGCGGGGGTCAACCTCGTCGCCCATCAGCGTGGAGAAAATCTGGTCGCACCGGATGGCGTCCTCCATCGTGACCCGCAACAAAATCCGCTTTTCGGGGTCCATCGTGGTTTCCCACAGCTGGTCCGGGTCCATTTCACCAAGACCTTTGTACCGGTCGGCTTCGATGTTTTTGCCGCCGAGTTCCGCAATCAGGAGGTCGCGCTCCTCGTCGGAGTAGGCGTACCGCTCGTTTCCGTCCTTTGCCCCGCGGCGGTAGACCTTATAGAGCGGCGGCTTGGCAAGAAAGATATGCCCTTCCTCAATCAGCTGCTTCATATGGCGGAAGAAGAAAGTCAGCAACAGAATCTGAATGTGCGCGCCGTCCACGTCGGCATCCGCCATCAGAATGATTTTGCCGTAACGCAGTTTTGCCATATCAAATTCTTCCCCGATGCCGCAACCCAGTGCCTGGATAATCGGGATGACCGACGGGTTGGCGTACACCTTGTCCAGGCGGCTTTTTTCCACGTTCAGAATTTTGCCGCGCAACGGCAGAATCGCCTGGAACCGCGGGTCGCGCCCGAGTTTCGCCGAACCGCCTGCGGAATCTCCCTCCACCAGGTACACCTCGGTCAGCTCCTTGCGGCGGTCGGTACAGTCGGAGAGCTTGCCCGGCAGGGTCATACTTTCCAGTCCGTTTTTGCGGCGGGTCAGCTCCCGCGCCTTGCGTGCCGCCTCCCGCGCCCGGTTGGCAGTGAGTGCTTTGTCCACAATCAAACGCCCCACGGCGGGGTTTTCGTCCAGATATTCGGTCAGTTTGGCGGTTACCAGACCTTCCACAAACGAGCGAATCTCGGCGTTGCCGAGCTTGGTTTTGGTCTGCCCCTCAAACTGCGCTTCCTTCAGCTTGACCGACACCACGGCGGTCAAACCCTCGCGCACGTCGTCGCCCGAAAGGTTCTTTTCGTCCGCCTTCATCGCGCCGCAACGCCGCGCGTAATCGTTGATGACCTTGGTCATCGCGTTCTTGAAGCCGACCTCGTGCGTGCCGCCCTCCAGCGTGTTGATGTCGTTGGCAAAGGTGAGCAGGGACTCATTGTAGGTATCGGTATACTGCAACGCCACCTCCGCAATGGTGCGGGCGGGCTTGCCGTTCACGTCCGCGGTTTTTTCGGCGCGCATATAAATTACTTCCGGGTGGATGAGCTGACAGTGCTTCTGCTCGTTGATGTAAGAGACAAAAGACCGGATGCCGCCCTCGTATTCCAGCCGCTCGTGCTTGATATTTTCCGCGTCGCGCTGGTCGGTGATGGAAATGTACACCCCCGCGTTGAGGAACGCCTGCTCGCGAAGCCGCCGCAGGAGCGTTTCGTAGTCAAACACCACCTCGTCAAAAATCTCCGCGTCGGGTTTGAAGCGCACGTAAAGCCCGTGTTTTTCGGTCGGCCCCTCGTCCCGGAAGGCGCGCGCCACCGCGCCGCGTTCAAACCGCTCGGTATATCTTCTGCCGCAATAACAGCTTTCAATTTCAATCCATTCGGACAGCGCGTTTACCACCGAGGAGCCCACCCCGTGAAGCCCGCCCGAGAACTCGTAGCCGTTGCCGTCAAACTTGCCGCCGGCGTGCAGCACGGTAAAAATCACTTCCAGCGTCGGAATCCCCATTTTCGGGTGAATCCCGCCGGGAATCCCCTGCCCGTCATCCTGCACCGAAACCGAGCCGTCCGGCAGGAGCGTCACGTCAATCTGCTTGCATCTGCCCGCCAGTGCCTCGTCAATCGAGTTGTCCACAATTTCGTACACCAGGTGGTGAAGCCCGCGCAATGAGGTGGAACCGATATACATCCCCGGTCTTCGGCGCACCGCCTCCAACCCTTCCAGTACCTGTATCTGACTGTCATCGTAAACCTGTCTCGTTTCTTCGTTGTTAGCCATATCTCTCCCTTTCTCCGTTACTGTTTATCCTGAATTTTATTATCTTCCGAGTTGTAGATGCTCTCCTGCCGCCCCGCCAGCGTGAGTGAGGAAAGCTGGGAAAAGCAGATTTTTTCCTTTCCGCCCTCCCGGTAAAGGACGAACGCCTTCGGCACCTCCGTCCCGGCACTTTCCACCGCGTTTGCCTTTTCGGCGGCGGCGAGATACCGGCGCGTAATCCCGCTGACGGTTGCCGTATCCGCATCAAAAATGCCGATAATTTCCTTTTCCCTGATATTTTTACTGTTTCCGATATGCAAAAACATAGTTATCCTTCCGCAAACGTTCCGTTCTGCACGAAAATTTTTCGCCCGTTCGGCGTTCCGTCCCGCTCGCAAGTGGTTAAAATTACTTGCCTGCCGCGGATTTTCTGCAACAGGTACTCCCGCCGCGCGGCATCCAATTCCGAGAGGACGTCGTCAAAGAGGAACACCGGATACTCCCCGCAATCCTCCCGGCAGATTTCCCCCTCCGCCATTTTCAGTGCCAGCGCAAGGGAACGCTGTTGCCCCTGGGAGCAAAAGCTCCGCGCGCTTTTTCCGTTGAGCGTGATTTCCACGTCGTCCTTGTGCGTGCCCCAGAGCGTGGCTCCCGCCGCAATCTCTCTTGCAGTGTTTTCGGTCAGCTTTCTGAAAAAGAACGCTTCCAGCGCGGCGGCGTCGCCGTAAAGCCCGGTCTGCTCCTTTGCCGCGCCGAGATATTGCAGTCCCGGTACCTCGCGCGTGCCGGTCATTTCCGCAAAGCATTCCTTCACGTATTTTTCCGCCTTGCCCACGTACCGGTAGCGGTAAGCGGCAATCACCGCCGCCTCGTGTGCCAGCTGAGCCGACCACACCTCGCCGGTTTCGGCAAAAAGCCGGGGGTTTTCCTCCGCCTCGCGCAACAGGGCGTTGCGTTGCTTGAGAAGCTGATTGTAGCGTTGCAGGGAGCGCAGATACAGCGGCTCACTGCCGCACACCGCAATGTCGAGAAACTGCCGCCGCTCGGCAGGCCCCTCCTTCACCAGGGACAAATGCTCCGGGGAAAACAGCACCGCGCGAAACTCCCCCACAAGCTCGGAAACGCGACGGATGGGAACCCTGTTTTTTTCCAGCGTCCGCACCCTGCCGGGAATCAGCCGCGCCGTGATGTTCTGCTCCCTCCCGTGCCCCGAAAAGTCCACGGAAATGACCGAAAAGGGGTCGCCGAAGCGAATCAGCTCATTGCCCGTCTGCCCGCGGAAGCTCTTGCCGATGGCGGCGTAATAAACGGCTTCCAACAGGTTGGTCTTGCCCTGCGCGTTCTCTCCGGAAAGGACGTTGATTCCGTCACAGAACGAAACCGCCGCGTGCGCAATGTTGCGAAAGGAGGTTACTTCTATTTTCCGGCAAATCATTATTCCTTCATTTTGACCGGCAACAGCATAAAGAGATCCTCCGTGCCGTCCTCCTTGCCCTCGTCCGGCTCGATGTTAATGCTGGTCAGGGGCGAGGAGAGAGAAATCAGCAGCTTGTTTGCGTCACAGGCGCGCACCGCTTCAATCAAATATTTGTTGTTGAAGGCAATGAGAATATCGCCCCCGTCGTGCTCTACCTCCAATTCGTCATAGGTACTGCCGGCAGAGCTGGTGGCAAGAATTTTCAGCACGCCCTCCTCCAGCTCCAGCTTGACGTGGGACTGCATCCGCCCCGAGATTTTCTCCTCGGTAATCAGAGCCGCGCGATCCAGTGCGGAAAGGAATGCGTCACGCTCCACCTTGACGTGAATTTTATGCTGACGAATAATGATGCGGTCAAAATCGATATATTCGCCCTCCAGGAGCCGGGAGAAAAAGATAATCCCGCCCAAGCAGAAGATAATGTGCTTGCGCATCATATGAATCCGCACCTTTTCGTCTCCGTAGCCGATCAGGCGCACCAGCTCGTTTACGGTTTTAATCGGCACGATAAAGCGATAATTGAGGTCACTGCCGTCCTTGTTGTTATTGTCAATCTGCGCCGCGGTGGTGCATTTGGCAAGGCGGAAGCTGTCACACGCCACCAGCATCAGCCGGTCGCCCTTCACGTCGAAATAACAGCCGTTCAGAATCGGGCGGCGTTGATCGTCGGTTGCCATTGCGTGCATCGTTTTCCCAAGCATCGTGCGCAGCGTCCCCTCCGTCAGGGTAAAGCCGCGCTCACTTTCCAGCATCGGAAGATCCGGGAAATCCGCACCGTTCAGCGCGCTCATCTTATGGGAGAACTTGCCGCTTTCCATCGTGGCAATCAGCTGAGAATTGACGGTAAGAGTCACGTCCCCCTCGCTCATCACGCGCAGGGTCTGTACAAATTTCTGTGCGTTGATGATAAAGGTGCCCTCCTCCATAACCTTTGCCTCCACGCTCACGCGCACGCCCTTTTCCAAGTCGTAGGTGGTCATCGTGCAAACATCCGGGTGCTTTGCTTCAATCAGAATCCCCTCGGTGGCGGTAAGAGTGGACTTTCCCGAGGTGGCGCACATCAGCGGGGCTGTGGCGGTGAGAATCTGCTGGCGGTCAAACGTGATTTTCATAAAAAACTCCTTTTCTCGATTGGCGGCGCGAAGCGTCCGCTATAAAAGTGGGATAGTTGGGATAGTAATCTCGTAGTAACAGTATAGTCTGTTGAAACTGTGGAAAAGCCGTAAAAGGCTGAATTTACCTGTGTTTCCCGGTTTTCCCGCCTGTGGAAAAGCGGGGGGATTGCTGTGGATGATTTTCGGGAGAACCCCTCCCTTTACCCCTCAAATTTTCCGAAAAACGCGTTTTGGAGAAAAAAAACAGGAGAAAAAGGAAAACTTTTCAAAGGGGCGGTGGAAAACGGGGGGTGGTGTGGAAAAGTGCGCGGGAGCAGAAAAGTGCGAAAAAAAATCAAAAAGCGGTAACGACAGGATTTTTTCCGGCGGGCTTTTTCTGAAATGCATTTTTTTCCGCCGAAAAATTTTTGAAAAAAGGATAACGACAAAATCGTTTTTTTCGCCAAAAGGCGAAATTTTGGAAGTGAAAGCCCCGAAAAGGAGCCGAATGCCGCGTTTTTTGACCCTGTGGAAAACCTGCCGAAAACCGCGCAAATCTTGGAAAACCTGTGGAAAACCTTGGGGACATCCTGTGGGGACGCGGCAGGGGGACACTTTTTTGGAAAGTGTCCCCCTGCACCCCCCGCAAAACATTTCAAATAAAAGGAAGGCTATCCCCGGTCCCCTGCGAACTCCGTCTTCGACGGCGGCGAATAGGCTCCCGCGTTGCCCTGGGTTCACACGCCCAAAGTTCGGCGTAAGTTGTGCAAAGATTTTGAAAGGAGTCCAGTGCAGGGAAGGCACCTCCTTGCGCGCTCCCCGCGTTACTTGCCGGTGATTTCTTTTTGCAGTGCTTCGATGTCGCTTTCAAAGATCGGGTCCTGCGGGATGCGGTTCTTTACCACGTTCAGGGACGACAACACCGTGGTGTGATCCCGCCCGATGATTTTGCAGATATGAGGCAGCGAAACTTCGGTAATTTTCAAAACCAATTAAATAGCAATATGCCGCGCCTGCGCGATTTCCGCGTTCCGCTTTTTGCTTTTGATATCGTCTACCGGAATGTTGTATTTGCGCGAAACCGCCGAGAAAATCTTTTCAATCGTTACCTCCAGCGGCTCGGAGTCCCCCATCATATCCGAGGCACAGTCCTTTGCCAGCTGCATTGAAATCGGCCGCCCCTCCAGGAGATTTTTTGCTGCCAAACGCCGGATTGCACCCTCCAGCTGACGTACGTTCGAGCGCAGATTCTCCGCTAAAAAGGTCAGAACCTCGGGCGGCAGGGTAATCCCGCAGGATTCCGCCTTTTTCTTGATGATGGAAGTGCGCAGCTCTATGTCCGGCGGGTTGATGTCCGCCAACAGCCCCTGCTCAAAGCGGGAGCGCAGGCGGCTTTCCAGAGGGTTGATGTCCTTCGGCGGACGGTCGGAGGCTAAAATAATCTGCTTTCCCTCGTCAAACAGGGACTGAAAGGTGTGAAAAAATTCCTCCTGCAAGCCCTGCTTGCCCGCAATAAACTGAATATCGTCAATCAACAGTACGTCGCAGTTGCGATAATGCTCCCGAAACGAGTGCATATCGTTGCGCGAAAGCGATTCAATCATATAATTGATAAATTTTTCCCCGTTGGTGTAAATCGCCACAATCCCCGGGTTTGCCCGCAGCATCTCGTTGATCACGGCGTACATCAGGTGCGTTTTTCCCACCCCCGAGGGGCCGAACAAAAACAGCGGGTTGTAATCCTGCGAGGGGTTGGTTGCCACCCCCCAGCAGACCGCACGCGCGAATTTGTTGGATTCGCCTACCACGAAGTTATCGAAGGTGTACTGAGAACGAAGCGTTGCGGCGGCATCGTCCTCCTTTTGCTCCCCGTCACGGTATTCCTCCACAATGCGCCCGGTTTTTTTCTTGATTCCGCGCAGAAAATTGTTCGTTGCCTTCTGCATCTCCGGCGGCACCGGAGCCGCCTTGAAGCCGACCGAAATCTGCATTGCCGTTACGTCAAGAAACCGCTTTTCCAGGAGCTTGGTGTATTTCTGCTCCATATGGTCCCGTTTAAATTCGGATGCCACCAAAAACACGATCCGGTTATTTTCCGGCTCGAAATCCTCAATCGTCAGGCACCCGAACCAAAGTTCAAACGCTGTGGTGGAAAGCTCCGCACGCAGGGAATCCTTCACCATTTCCCACATATTTGCAATTTCTTCCGGACAAGTCATTGCGGAACCTCCTTTATTTTATTTCAGAATTACCTGTATTATAACATATCAGTTAAAATAAAACAAGTACTAATACGCGCGTGACGCGCGTGCGCGTGCGTGATTTCATACATTTTTTACATTTTCTTTCTGTTTTTTTCTCCTCCGCCGGAAAATCCCCTTGCAATTTCCGTAAAATCCGATATAATTTAGGTGATACTAACAAAAAGGAATCCGAAAGGAGAAACCGATGAAAAAAGCAACCTTTTCCGTGAAAGGAATGACCTGCGCCTCCTGCGTGGCGCACGTGGAGCGCGCGGCAGCAACCGTGCTGCCGAAGGACACGTATTCGGTCAGTCTGCTCTCCGGAACGCTGTCGCTTGCGCTGGAGGACGAAGCCGACGAGGGGGCGGTGTTCAAAAAGCTGCAAACCGCGCTGACGCGCGCGGGATACGGTCTTTCGCGCGGGGACGCGGAGGAAAATCAGAAAAAAGAAGTGAAAAAAAGCCGCACGCGCCTCATCGCCTCCGCCGTGCTGACGGCACTGCTAATGCTGATTGCGATGTGGCATATGATTCCCTTTCTGCCGGCGGTTCCGTTTTTCAGGGGGGAAAGCCTGCCGTGGCTCTTTTTTCTTCTGCAATTTCTCCTTGCCGGGGCGGTGATGGTGATTGAGCGGCACTTTCTCGTCAACGGGTTTTCCGCCCTTTTCCACGGCGCACCGAATATGGACTCCCTGGTGGCACTCGGCTCCTCCGCCTCCGCCCTTTACGGCGTGTTTGCGGGCGTGATGATTTTTGTCGGCTCCGCCACGGGCAACCCCCACCTGGTGCATACCTATCTGCACGATCTGTACCTGGAATCCGCCGCGATGATTCTGACGCTGGTTTCGGTGGGCAAGTTCTTGGAGGGGCGCGCCCGCCACAAGGCGGCGGGCGCGGTGCGCGCGCTGATTGCCGAGGAGCCGACCTTTGCCAGGGTCAAGCGGGGGGAATTGTTTTTGGAGATCCCCTTGGAGGAATTGCAAAAGGGCGACATCGTGCAGGTGCCGGCGGGGGAAAAAATCCCTGCGGACGGCAAGGTTCTTTCCGGCACGGGCAGTGTGAACGAGGCAATGCTTACCGGGGAATCGCTCCCCCGCACGGTGACCGTCGGGGACGGTGTGTACGGGGCGGCACTGCTGACCGAGGGACTGATTGAGGTGGAGATTGAAAAGGTGGGGAGCGAAACGACCCTGCGCCGCATCGCGGCACTCCTGGAGGAGACTGCCGCCACCAAAGCCCCCGCACAACGCCTTGCCGACAAGGTCAGTGCCGTATTTGTACCCGTGGTGCTCGGCATTGCGATATTGACCGCCGTGATATGGCTGATTGCGGCAAAATCCCCTGCCACCGCCTTCCGCACCGCCGTTTCGGTGCTGGTGATTTCCTGCCCCTGCGCGCTGGGGCTTGCCACGCCTACCGCAATCGCGGTGGGGAGCGGACGGGGCGCGCGTTTCGGCATTCTTTTCAAGAGTGCGGAGGCACTGGAAACGCTGGCGGGCGTGAAAACCCTGCTGACCGACAAAACCGGAACGCTGACGCGCGGAGAGACGTCGGTAACCGATTTTACGGTATTTTCCGGCGGCGAGGAAACCGCAAAAACCCTGCTTGCCTCGATGGAGGCAAACAGCACGCACCCGGTGGCAATCCCCCTGGCGGGGCTGACCGACGCGCGCGTGCCGTTGACCGATTTTGAGGTGTTGCCGGGCAAGGGGTTGCGCGCGGCAAGTGCGGACGGAAACCCCGTGTTTGCGGGCAAACTACTGTTTGCGGGCAACCGCCGCCTGTTTGAGACCGAAAAGCAGGCACCGAAGCCCGATGAAAAAATCACAAACGCCGCAAAGGCTCTTGAAAACGAGGGCAAAAGTGTGGTATTATTGGCGTGCGGGGGAGAATTTCTTGCCCTTGCCGCCGTGGCGGACACCCTGCGCCCCGACAGTTACGCCGCCGTGGCGGAATTGCAAAAGCACGGCGTGCAGGTGGTAATGCTGACCGGAGATCACGAGGGGGCGGCAAAGAAAATAGCCGCCGCCGCAGGAGTGAACGGCTACCGCGCGGGGCTGTTGCCCAAAGATAAGGAAGAAATCGTAGCGGAGTACACGAAATCCGGCACGACGGCAATGGTGGGGGACGGCATCAACGACGCCCCCGCGCTGGCGCGCGCCGACGTGGGGCTTGCCATCGGCGCGGGTACGGGCGTGGCGGTGGAATCCGCAGGGGTGGTGCTTTCGGGCAGCTCCCTCACCGAGGCGGTTGCCGCGGTGGAGCTTGGCAAGGCAACGCGGCGCAACATCCGCGAAAATCTGTTCTGGGCATTGTTTTACAACGCGGTGTGCATTCCGCTGGCGGCGGGCGTGTTTTACCCCGCGGCAGGGATTTTGCTGACCCCGATGATTGCCTCTGCGGCGATGAGTCTTTCTTCGCTGTTTGTGGTGCTGAATGCCCTGCGGCTGTGGCATTTCGTGCCGCCCGTGTTAAAGGAAAAGGAAACCGCGCGAAAAGCCGCGGAAAAAGAAGAAAAGAAAAAGGAGAAAAGGAAGATGTTCGGGAAGAAAAAGGAAGAAACCACCACGGTACTGAAAATTCAGGGGATGATGTGCGGGCATTGCGTGGCGCACGTGGAAAAAGCCCTTTCGGCACTCCCCGGGGTGAAATCGGTGAAGGTGGACTTGGACGGCGGCACCGCCACCGTGGTTTCCGCCGGAACGGACGAGCAGAAAATGAAGGACGCAGTCACCGCCGCGGGCTACACTGTCGAGTGACGGGCATAATTCACGCACGCCGAAAACGGAAACAGGTGGCTTTGACAGGGCGGAATCCTTGAGAGTTTGCAAAACTTCCAAAGTTACTGCTACCTTGAAATAGTCTAAGGAAGAAACCCGGCTGTAAAGCCGGGTTTCCTTTTATTTTCCGCTTTCTATCGCCGAAATCGCCCCTCAGCGTATGAGATACGCTTCTCGGGGCGATTTCGACGATTCTGCGCAAATTCTGCTCCGTCAGACACACCCAGCGGGATGCGGGGGACGCGGAAGAACGGCTCTCGCGCTATTTTGGGTTCACACGCCCAAAGTTCGGCATCAGCCGCACGCCCCCAAGCGCCACCTGCGCCCCCGAGTCCCCCCGGCGGCGTCTACACGGCTTTCGCGTTTCTTCAAGATTACGCACGAAAAGTCCGGCGTGCGCCGTGCAAAAGTTTTGGAAGGAGTCCAGAGGAAACTTTTTCTAAAAAGTTTCCTCTGGTGAAAATTCTTTCGCGATTGCCGGCGGGTGTTGACCGGTCAACATTTTTTTACAAACGCCTTGACAGGGGGGAAAAATCGTGCTACAATGGGCGTAGCCTGTCAGGCTTACCCGTCGGGATGCGGTAAACCGCTCTCCCGCGCCGGGGTCGGCGCACCGTGACTTCAATGCCGGACGCTTGGGTCCGCCGCCGATCCTGCCGCAATGCGCGTTCAATGCTTCTGTCGCTTGGCGTGCGGTGCGCACGCGCGGAATCGGGGCAATTCCCTCATACCGCGGGAATTCCGCGCCGGAAGGCGCGCAAACGAAAGGAATTTTTATGGCGAAAATCAAAAAAACCGAACGCATTTTTACCCCGGTCACCGGCGTGAAGCACCTGCTTTCGCTCACCGAGCCGAGGGAGGAAAAAACCCTGTTCCGTTACCGCGAGGGCGCGGGCTACGGGGCAATGTCCTACGGCACCTTTTACCACCGCACCGTAGCGGTGGCGGCGGGGCTTAACGCAATGGGTCTTGCCGATAAGCGCATTGCCGTAATCGGCGAAACCTCGCCCGAGTGGGTCAGCACTTACCTCGGCACGATTGCGGCGGGCGGGGTCATCATCCCGATGGACAAGGAGCTGAACATCACCGAAATCGAGGGGTTCCTCTCCGGTGTGGAGGCGGAAGCCGTGGTGATGGGCAAGGGCTTTGCCGAAAAATTTGCCCACGCGATGGAAGCACACCCCACGCTCCGGTTCTTCTTTTCCACCGAGGAGGTGGAGGAGACGGACAAGCTGCTCCGCTTTGAAACGCTGGTGCAAAAGGGCGAGGAAGCCCTTGCCGCCGGCTATACCCTGCCCGATCGCGATCGGGAAAATCTTGCCGTAATGCTGTTTACCTCCGGCACCACCGGCACCAGCAAATGCGTGATGCTCTCCGAAAAAAACATTTGCACCGCCATCAACGCGGCGTGTGCCTCGGTGGAGTTCTTCCCCACGGACACCGCGGTGTCGATTCTGCCGATTCATCACACCTATGAGCTGATGTGTATGCTGGCACTGATCAACTACGGCGCAACCGTCGGGATTAACGATTCGCTCCGGCACCTGATGAAAAACCTTGCCGAGTTCAAGCCCACGGGCTTGGTGCTGGTTCCGCTTTTCGTGACCACAATGTACAAAAAAATTCAGGACGAGGCAAAGAAAAAGGGCAAGGACAAAGCTCTTGCCGCCGCCCTGAAGCTCTCGGGCGGACTTCGCCGCATCGGCATTGACCTGCGCGGAAAGCTGTTTGCAAGCGTTACCGCCGCGTTTGGCGGCCGCCTGGACAAAATCATCTGCGGCGGAGCCGCACTGAACCCCGAAATGGTCAAGAAATATGACGCACTGGGCATTCGCATCTGCGAGGGGTACGGAATTACCGAGTGCTCCCCTCTGATTGCCGTAACGCCGTATTTTGCGCCCAAGGCGGGGTCTGTGGGTCCCGCGGTGCCGGGCTGTGTGGCGCGCATTGCCGCCACGGGCAAAAACGACAAGGGCTTTGACGAGGGCGAGATTCAGGTCAAGGGCGACAACGTGATGCTGGGCTACTACAACAACCCCGAGGAAAACGCCAAAGCCTTTACCGAGGACGGCTGGTACCGCACGGGCGACGTGGGATATATGGACGGGGACGGATACATCACCATCACGGGGCGGATGAAGTCGGTCATCGTGCTGGAAAACGGTAAAAACGTGTTCCCGGAGGAGATCGAGGAGTACCTCTCCGAAATCCCGGAAATCGCGGAGGCGGTTGTGGTCGGGCGCGAGGCGGACGGGGTGGTCAATCTGACTGCCGTCGTTTACCCCAATCGGGACGCGTTTACCGAGGGAACCTCGTTTGACGCGATGCACCACGCCATTTACGCCAAAATTATGGCTCTGAACAAAAAGCTCCCCTCCTTCAAAAAAATCAAGGATCTGGAATTGCGCTCCACCGAGTTTGAAAAAACCACCTCCCGCAAAATCAAGCGGCATCTGGTGAAATAAGAAAGGAAAAGAATATGTACCGCAACACAAACTGCAAATTACAGGCACACCGCGGCGTGAGTACCGACGCACCGGAAAACACAATGGCGGCGTTCCGCCTTGCCGTGGCACAGGGGTATGATATCATCGAGTTTGACCCCAAATGTACCGCCGACAACGTGGTGGTCATCCTGCACGACCGGTATTTGAACCGCACCGGGCGCGTGGCGGGGGTTTCGTTTGGCGAGGAAAAGGTGCCGATTAAGGAAAAAACCTTTGCCGAACTTGCCGACGTGGACGTTGGCGAGTGGTTTGACAAAAAGTACACCGGCGAGCATATCCCCACCCTTTCGCAAACGCTGGATTATATGAAATCGGTCGGGATGGAAGCAAAAATCGACAACGTGGTGCAGAGCTTCACCGAGGAGCAGATTGAAAAGGTGTTTGACACGGTGGAAAAGCACGGGCAAGCGGGCAACGTGGGGCTGACCTGCTCCGACCTTGACCTGCTGGCGCGCTTTGCCGCAAGGTTCCCCACGGCACCCCTTCACTACGACGGACCCGTGAACGAGGAGAACCTGGATCGCCTTGCCACTTTCTCGGCAGGACACAAAACCACGGTGTGGATGCGCTTGGACAACAAGGCAACCGCGTGGAACAAAACCCCCCCGGTGGACGCGGCGTATTCCGCGCTGGTACACGGGCGCGGGTTTATCCTCGGCGTGTGGATTCTGCACACGGACGAGGAAATGCAGCAAGCCCTCGCGTTCGGCGCGGACATCGTGGAGACCACCGGCGGCATCAAACCGTGATTTTGACGGGCATAGTTCGTGCAGAGCCCCTGCGGTTACCGTCTTCGACGGTGGCTAATAGGCTGGCGCGCTGCGGTGCACCAACCCAAAACGAACGATTTGCCGAACAAATACAAACATCGCAGGTGGCGGCGGTTGCCTGCGGTAAGAGGTCACCCGCGATGTTCGCACAATCAAAAAGGCTCCCTTTACACAAGGGAGCCTTTTCTTGTGCGAACATAATGAGAATAAAGCATACCAATTGCAGGGGCGACCGATGGTCGGCTGCTGCTCCGGCAGAATCTAATACCGTAGGGGGGCATTCCATATGCCCCCGCCCTGCGGAAACAGCAATACTTTTTTGCAATGTTCGCACAAACTAAAAAAGGCACCCCACAGTAAAGGGAGCTGGCGCGGCAGCGCCTGAGGGATTGTAAAAGTGTGGAGTTTGCAGGAAAGAAAAAAGATAGTTTGTGTCAGGAACAACCCCTCCGCCTCGTTTCATTCGGCACCTCCCCTTACACAGGGGAGGCTCATAAGTGCGCCGCCGGTTGATAAGATAAAAGTCCTTGCAAACGGGAGGGGAGACCCCTCCCTTGCGATGATTAGTTTTTGTCAGGGCGGGGGCATATGGAATGCCCTCCTACGGTGTTGGATTTTAGCCGGTATGGCGGGCGGCGGGGATAGAAATACCCCCCGAAGAAATCTTCGGGGGGTATTTCGGTCTGCGCAAAGGGAGGACGGAGCAGAGTTTGCACAGAATCGTCGAAACCCGACCGGGAGGCGTATTTTATACGCCAAAGGAGGGTTTCGGCGATAGAAAACGGAAAATTAAAAGAAACCCGGCAGAAAAGCCGGGTTTCTTCCTTAGATGATTTCAAGATAGCAGTGATTTTGGAATTTTTGCAAACTCTCGGGGGAGTCTGCCTTATCAAAGCCATCTGTTTCCGTTTTCGGTCTGTGTAAACTATGCCCGTCAATCAGCCGAGCTTGGCGGCGTTGATGCGAATCCCGGGGCCCATCGTGGATGCGATGACACAGCTCTTGATATACTGACCCTTTGCGGCGGCAGGTCTTGCCTTGATGATGGCTCCCATCAGCGCGGAGAAGTTCTCCGTGAGCTTCGCCTCGCCAAAGGACGCTTTGCCGATCGGGCAGTGGATGATGTTGGTTTTGTCCAGACGGTATTCAATCTTACCGGCTTTGGCTTCGTTGACGGCACGGGCAACGTCGGGGGTTACGGTGCCTGCCTTCGGAGAAGGCATCAGTCCCTTAGGACCAAGCACTTTACCAAGACGCCCGACCACGCCCATCATATCCGGGCTGGCGATTACCACGTCAAACTCGAACCAGTTCTCTTTGAGAATCTTGTCCACGTATTCCATATCGCCGACGTAGTCCGCACCGGCGGCCTTGGCGGCTTCCACCTTGTCGCCCTTGGTCAGCACCAGGGTGCGCACCTTTTTACCGGTACCGTTCGGAAGAACGACGGCACCGCGCACCTGCTGATCGGCGTGACGGGAGTCAACGCCCAGGCGCACGTGAATCTCGATGGTTTCGTCAAACTTTGCCTTGGAGGTCTGGCACACGAGGGACAGAGCCTCGGCGGGGTCATACTGTTTGTTCTTTTCCAGCAGTTTTACGCTGTCTGCATATTTCTTTCCCATTTCGATCCCCTCCTTAGTCTTCCACCGTGATGCCCATACTGCGGGCGGTGCCTGCAATCATACTCATTGCCGCTTCCACAGAGCCGGCGTTGAGGTCGGGCATTTTGGTCTCGGCAATTTTCCGGACCTGCTCTTTGGTCAGCTTTGCTACCTTGGTCTTGTTCGGCGTGGCGGAAGCGGTTTCGATGCCGCAAGCCTTCTTGATCAGAACCGGAGCGGGGGGCGTTTTGGTGATAAAGGTAAAGGAGCGGTCGGCATACACGGTAATCACCACGGGGATGATCAGACCGATGTCGTTTTTCGTGCGCTCGTTGAATTCCTTGGTGAAAACCGGAATTGCCACGCCGTACTGACCGAGAGCCGGACCTACGGGGGGCTGGGGCGTTGCTTTGCCTGCGGGCAACTGCAATTTGATATAGCCCATAATTTTCTTAGCCATTGTAAAAAATCCTCCTTAGTGTGGTACGAACCGGGAGAATACAGAATTTTCTCCCTCCCACAGCGTCCGCGTTTTGCCGCCGCGGATCAGACGGTTTCGGGCGCGAGACAGGATGCCTCCAATTCCACGGGCATATCGCGGCGGCCACGCTTTACCAGCACCGTTACCAGCGAGCTGTCCTCGGAAATGGCTTGCACCGTGCCGGTGTAGCCCTCGAAAAGACCGGAAGTGACCTTCACGCTGCTGCCCACCGTAAAGGCGAGAGAAACGCGCTTTTCCTCCGGTTCTGCGGTTTCCGTATTCTCCAGACCCAGTGCGCGCACTTCCTCTTCGGGCAGCGGCGTGGGGCGGGAGCCGGGTCCCACAAATCCGGTCACACCCGCGATATTGCGCACGGCGTGCCAGGTTTCGTCATTCATCACCATCTTAATGTAGACGTAGCAGGGGAACACACGGTGCTCCACTTCCTTTTCCACGTCGCCTTTTTTCTCGATGACGATTTCCACGGGAATGCGGCAGTCAAAAATCAGGTCACCGAGACCGCGATTTTCCACCAGTTTCCCGAGGTTTGCTTTGACTTTGTTTTCGTAGCCGGAGTAGGTGTGCGCCACATACCATCTCGGACCTACATTCATTTCATTGATATTGCTCATCCTTATTTACCGAAGAGCTTCACCAGCAGGTTCTGACCCTGGAAGAACGCGTAATCCAGAAGACCGATGACCGCCGAAATCACGAGAACCGAAACAATCACAAACAGGGTGCTTGCCCATACTTGCTTTTTCGGGAACCAGGTGATCTTTTTCATCTCGCTCTTGTAGGATTTCAGCGACTCCTTCACCTTTTCGCGCTTGACGATGCAAAGCACCACGGCGGCAACGATCAGCGCGCCTGCAATGCAGAGCGAAACGATGGCACCGGTGGAAAGACCTTTCTTTGCGGTCTCTGCCGTATCCTCAGCCGAAACGCCGAGGCAAAGCACCGTGCTGAATGCGAGACACAGGGTAAGGAACAGGATGAGGGCTTTTTTTGCTTTCATATCCGTCCGCTCCTCTCTTACTTGGATTCTTTGTGCAGAGTGTGCTTTTTGCAGAAGGGGCAATACTTGTTGAATTCCAGTCTGTCCGGATCGTTTTTCTTGTTCTTCTTCGTGTCGTAGTTTCTCTGCTTGCACTCGCTGCAAACCAGCGTCACTTTGACTCTTGCTTCATTCGCCATATTTTTCGGCACCTCCCATTTTAATATTAGGTATAAAAATACCCGATGTGTACCTCCCTCCCGGCGGAAGCCTGTCCCTTTCGGGTGGCGCACAGGCAACACAAAAAAGCCCGCTCGCAGAGGTAAGAACCATTATAGCAGAACACGCGCCCGCTGTCAAGGGGTTTTTGAAATTTTACCCTGCCCTGCGCCGGTTTTTCTTGACAAGGAAGCACGAACGGAGTATAATTTGTACGCAATTTGAGCCCGCGCCGCGCGCGGGAGAAGGAGAGAATATGAAACGGTTTCACATTTGGAAAAGACTGATTACCTGCCTGCTTGTGGCGGCACTTTGCCTTTCGGTTTTCGCGCTAGCCTCGTGTGAGGACAGCAAGAAGGACCCCGGCACGGACAAAGAGCAGGAGCAAGCCAAAAACGACGACAAGCAGAATCAAGCGGGCGACGACAAAAACGATGACAAAACCGACGACAACAAAGGCGGCGACAACAACAACGACAACGGCGGCGAGAAAAAAGACGACGAAACTCCCACGGCTCCGGTGGTGCTGACCGAAGAGGAATGGAACGCGGCGGTGAATTTTGTTGGGGTGGAGAACCTGACTTATTCCGTTGAGCAGGAAGTTAACGGATACAAGAGCGTTACGGTGATGCGGATTTCCGGCAATAAACTGAGCACAATCACAACGATAAACGGAGTGGAAGAGGCAAACGGAATCGCGGAAAAGACGGATGACGGGAACTTCTTTTACGAGAACCGGTACGGCGTCTGGACAAAAGAAAAAGCGGAAGCGGAAGAAGACTACGCATATAACTACAATTTTTCCAAAAAGTTTATTGATTATTTTGCGGGTCACTTTTCCGAGTTCACCTTTGACGGCAAGGACACTTATACCTGTAACGGAACAATCTCCTATACCATCCCCGCGGAGCTGGCGGGGGAGGCATTGTTTGTTGTATTGAAAGACATCAGAGTGACCTTCAATGCCGACAAAAAGGTGACCCGCGTGGAGTGTTTGGCAACCCCCTCCATTCCCGGAGCCGGAACATTTCTCACCGTGACGACTTTTGACTACACGCCCATAACGATCACCATTCCGACCCCGACCACGGTGAAAGTGACCGAGGCGGAGTGGAAAGCGGCGCTTTCTTCCGTTCTCGCAGACAGCGTGACCTTTTCCGGCGAGGTAAATGTCGGAGACAGAATGAGCTTTGTAGAAGTAACGGTTTCCGGCAACGCGGCAAAGCTGTGCATAGACGGAGAAGAGACCTATATTCAAAAAGACGGCGGGAAGTATTTTGAATACCGCAAGGTGGACGGAAAGTGGCAGAAGGCCGAGGTTTCCCGGCCGGAACTGATGTGGGTGTTGACAGGCGTCCTTTCTCAGATTTCCGCCAATTTCTCCGATTTTGAGTATGACGGTATCAACGAATACCGGGCGAAAGAAACTTTCCCCGGGCAGCAGGAGGGAGAAGGATACACGGGCTGGGTAATCCAGAAAGGATGCGAAGTGTATTTCAACACCGAAAAGAAGGTCAGCGGGATGGAATTCAACAGTAATTTCTATGACAGCAACAGCAGCAAGTATTATTATGCTCACCTGAGTATTGACTACTCACCTGTTTCCGTGACCCTGCCCGCGGTGGAATGAGAACAAAGCAAAAAAAGCCCCCCGTCGGGGGGCTTTTTTTGGTTTGCGGGGAGCCAAAGCCCCGTTACACAGCAAGCGTCCTTGCCCCTTTGTCGTGCAAAGAAACGCCAAGGAAAGACGCGCAAGAGGGGACTTTTTACAAAAAAGTCCCCTCTTGATTCCCTCAAAAAATTTTACACGGCTGATGCCAATCTTTGGGCGTGTGAATCCAAAATAACGCGTGAGCCGTGTAGCCGCACCGCAGGTGCCTCTTCGGGCGCACCAAGGGTGCGCCCGAAGGGTTTTGATTATTCGTACAGCTTCGCCATCTTTTTGAGACGCTCGTAGCGTGCCTTGGCGTTCTCCTCTGCCTCGGCAAACAGCTCCTTTGCTCTCTCCGGGAAGGACTGCGCCAACCGTGCGTAACGCGCCTCGTTGGCGATAAAGCCCTGGTAATCGGCAGTCGGATCGCCGCTGTCGATGGTCAGCTTATCCTCCGCCTTGGTGGGATCGTAACGGAACATATTCCAGTAGCCCGCGTCCACTGCCTTCTTCATTTCAAGCTGGCAGTTTTGCATACCGCCCTTCTTGATGCCGTGCATCTCGCAGGGAGCGTAGCCGATGATGAGGGACGGGCCGTGATAAGCCTCTGCCTCGGTCAGGGCCTTGAGCAGCTGGTTCATATTGGCACCCATTGCGACCTGTGCCACGTAAACGTAACCGTAGGACATTGCAATCTCCGCAAGGTTCTTCTTGCCGGTTGTCTTGCCGGCGGCGGCAAACTGCGCCACCTGACCGATGTTGGAGGCCTTGGAAGCCTGCCCGCCGGTGTTGGAGTACACCTCGGTGTCAAAGACCATCACGTTGACGTCCTCACCGGAAGCCAGCACGTGGTCAAGCCCGCCGAAGCCGATGTCGTATGCCCAGCCGTCACCGCCGAAGATCCAGACCGACTTCTTGGCAAGGTAGTCCTTTTCGCCCAGCACTTCTTTTGCCACGGGGCAACCCTTTGCCGCCGCTTTTTCCAGCTCAACTACGAGTGCATCGGTTGCGGCACCGTTGGTTTTGCCGTCGTCCTTGGTGTCAAGGAAGTTCTGCGCCGCCGCCTTGAAGGCGTCGGTCGCCTTGTCGGAAGCCATCATTTCCTCAATCTTGCCGATGAGTCTGGTGCGGATGGCTTTCTGACCGAGCGCGAGCCCAAGTCCGTGCTCTGCGTTATCCTCAAACAGGGAGTTTGCCCACGCCGGACCCTTGCCGGTTGCGTTGTTGACCGTGTAAGGCGTAGCGGGAGCGGAGCCGCCCCAGATGGAGGAACAGCCGGTGGCGTTGGAAATGTACATTCTCTCGCCGAACAGCTGGGTGATCAGTCTTGCATAGGAGGTTTCGGCACAGCCCGCGCAGGAGCCGGAGAATTCCAGCAGAGGCTGCTTGAACTGACTGCCTTTCACGGTGGCGTTGATCAGCTCGGGCTTTTCGGTGACGTTTGCCACGGCATAGTCAAATGCCGCCTGCTGGTCAGCCTGGCTCTCCTGGCTGGTCATATAGATGGCGTAATCCGCCTTGTTCGGCTTCACGCCGGCGGCGGCAGCCTTCTTGTCCACGCCCTGGTTCACGGGGCAGGCCTTCACGCAAAGGGTGCAGCCCATACAGTCGAGCGGGGAGATGGCGATGGTGAACTTGTAGTCGGTTTTCATCACCGGCTTCGGTGCAAACTTCGTGGACTTCGGAGCCTTTTTCGCTTCCTCCGCGGTCATCGCGAACGGACGGATGGTTGCGTGCGGGCAGACGAACGAGCAGTTATTACATTGCAGGCACTTGTCGGCATTCCAGACCGGAACGTTGACCGCCACGCCGCGTTTTTCAAACGCCGCCGCGCCCTGAGGCAGGGTGCCGTCCACGTACTTGGAGAAGGCGGAAACCGGCAGGCTGTCGCCGTCCATCTTGCCCACGGGGGTGACGATGGTGTTGACGTACTCCGCCAGACCCGCGCGATCGGAGGTAACGGGCTTGTCGGCCTTGTCCTTGCCGGCGTTCTTCCAGCTTTCCGGAACCTTTACCTTGACCAGCGCGCCTGCGCCCATTTCGATTGCCTTGTGGTTCTGCGCCACCACGTCTTCACCGAATTTGGAGTAGGACTTGGTTGCCATATACTTCATATAGTTGATGGCATCCTCGGTGGGCATAATCTTTGCCAGCGCGAAGAAGGCGGATTGCAACACGGTGTTCTTCACCTTCGGGTTGCCCACTTCCTTTGCCGCAATCTGCGTAGCGTTGATGATATAGAAGCTGATGTTATTGTTTGCAATGTAGGACTTGACGGACTTGGGCAGGTGCTTGTCCAGCTCCTCTGCCGTCCACTGGCAGTCCAGC
>CAKSPL010000008.1 GCA_934481325.1 uncultured Eubacteriales bacterium
CCTCCATATCCATCGCCTTGGCCTCGGAGAGAAATTGCAGATACTGATCGCACAGAAGGGCAATCGGAATATCCAGAATATTGATTTTGTTTTTCTCGATCAGCGCGATCAGAAGGTCAAGCGGACCTTCAAAATCGGTCAGCTTATAAGTCATATTTTCCATATATGATACTCCGTTGATTTATCAGATGAGAAAGCCTTTCATCCCCACAAGAGCAAACATTCCGTGCATAATCAGCCCTGTCAGCCACTCGATGAACCACGAAAGGGGTCCGAGGAGGAGCAACAGCATCACGGCAAGCGAAATATAACGCTCGTACCGCACCAGCTTGTAAGCATATTTCGGGGGCAGGAAGATGAAAAGCAGGCGTGAGCCGTCGAGCGGCGGCACCGGGAGCAGATTGAACACGGCAAGCGTGAGGTTCAGGCTTACCCCGTAATAAAGGAACAGAATCAGGAAATACGCGGCATTGAGGGCTGTTTCGCTCGGATATTCCAGCGTGGCAAGCCAACCGTAGCCCACGAAGCGGAGCAACAGCAAAAACACGATTGACAGCAAGAGGTTGGAAACCGGACCCGCCAGTGCCGAAAGAGCCATACCGCTGCGCGGTTTTTTGAAATTGCGGGAGTTAATCGGCACCGGGTTTGCCCAGCCGAAACCGCAAAGCAGCATACAAAGAAACCCAACGGGGTCAAGATGGTGCAAGGGGTTGAGGCTGATGCGCCCGAGGTTTCTTGCCGTAGGGTCGCCCAGCTTATAGGCGGCATACGCGTGTGCGGATTCGTGAAGCGAGAGCGACAGCAGAATGATCGGCAACACCAGCAGAAGTTGGATGAGGTAGTCGGTCACGCCGCTGCCCGATAACAGATAACGGAGCATAGCTTTTCCTTTCTGATTACGGTTTGCGGTTTACAGATCGTTGCGGACAAGGTCTTCAAAGCTCTCCCGCCGCACGGCAATGCGTGCCGTGCCGTCCTTTACGAGAATGACGGGCGGGCGGGGAATCCGGTTGTAGTTGGATGCCATCGAGTAGTTGTACGCCCCGGTGGTCAGCACGGCGAGAATGTCCCCTCTCACCGGCTTTTGCAGGGGTAAATCCTCCCCGATGAGATCCCCCGATTCACAGCATCGCCCCGCCACCGTGGCGCGGTAGTTTTTCGCCTGCCCCGCCCGGTTGGCAATCATTACGGTATAGGTGGACTGATACAGCGCGTAGCGCGGGTTATCCGGCATTCCGCCGTCCACCGAAACATAGTTGCGAAAGCCCGGAATCTCCTTGACCGACCCCACGGTGTAAAGCGTGATGCCCGCCGCCGCCACAAGGGAGCGGCCCGGCTCCAGAATCACGCGGGGAAGGGTGACCCCGGCGCGTGCCGCGTGCGCGCGCACGCTTGCGGCAATTTCTCCGATTGCCGCGGCGTAGTCCACCGTGCGGTCGTACTCCGTATAAGGGACGCCAAGCCCGCCGCCGAGGTTCAGCTCTTTCGCTTCAAACCCGGTTTCTTTTTTCACGGCGGCGATAAAGTCCGTCATAATACCCGCCGCATCGGCAAAGGGGGTCACCTCAAAAATCTGAGAGCCGATGTGGCAGTGAAAGCCCGCCAGGCACACACCGGGGAGCGAGAGGGCTTTTTTCACCGTTTCCATTGCCTGACCCGTGGCGATGGCATTCCCGAATTTGGAATCCACGTTTCCGGTGCGGATTGCCTTGTGCGTGTGGGGGTCAATGCCCGGCGTAATGCGAAGCAGTATCCGCTGGCACACGCCCCTTGCCACGGCAAGTGCCGAGAGGGCGGAAAGCTCGTCCCCGTTGTCCACCACGACGGTTCCCACACCCATATCCAGTGCCTGCGTTAAGTCACTGTCGGTTTTGTTGTTGCCGTGAAAATAAATCCGCTCCGCAGGGAAGCCCGCCCGCGCGGCGGTGTAAAGCTCCCCGCCCGACACGCAATCCACCCCGAGTCCCTCCTCTGCCGCAATGCGGTAGATTTCGGTAAAGCAGAGTGCCTTTGAGGCAAACAGGGGCAGTGCCCCCTCCCCGAAGTGCGTTTTGGCGGCGGCAAGGTAGGTGCGGCAACTTGCCCGGATGACGTTTTCATCCATAATATAAGCCGGGGTGCCGAACTCCCGCGCCAGCTCCACGGTATCAAGCCCGCCGATGGCAAGATGCCCGGCGGCATTTTCGGTCAGGTGCGGATACAAAAACATCAGGTTCTCCTTTCACGGCGTGCAGATGCGGTTTTGTCCGTTCGTTTGTCAGAGTTTTGCGGCGGCAAGAATTTCCTGCCAGACTTCCGCCTTTCCCTCACCGGTTTTGGCGGAAAATACATACACGGGCGTCCCCTCCGGAAGGTCGGAGTCGCTTTTCAGCGCGGCGGTTGCCGCCGTGCGTTCGGTTTTGTTCAGCTTGTCCGCCTTGGTGGCAACCACCGCAAAGCGAAGCCCGGTGGCGGCAAGATACCGCAGCATCGTGCGGTCGTCTGCGGTGGGACCCACCTTCAGGTCAATCAGCTGTAATACCAGTGCCACGCGGTCAAGATTGGGGTTTTTGGTGAAATAGGCGTCGGTCACGCGGGCAAATGCCGCCTGATCCGCCGCCGCGCGGCGGGCAAAGCCGTAGCCCGGCAAATCCACCAGGAACAGCTTTTTGTCGATTTCGTAAAAGTTGACGGTAACGGTTTTGCCCGGCGCGCCCGAAACGCGCGCCAGTGCCTTTCTGCCGAGCAGGGTGTTGATCAGCGAGCTTTTGCCGACGTTGGAACGCCCGGAAAGTGCCACCTGCGGCACGGGTGCCGAGGGGAACTGACGCGGGTCGCCCGCGGAGAGCAGAAGCGCGGATTTCTGCAACTGCAGCTCAGTAGCCATAGTGTTCTCCCGTCCTTTCGGCGTTTTTGACCTCCGGCACGCAGATTTCGGGCAGAACCTCCCTGGTGCCGCCCGTGCGCACCGCGGTTTTTGTCACGTTTTCGGCAAGTGCCAGCTTCAGCACCTCCGTGAGCGTGCGGCAGGGCTTGAATTCCAGCACGGCGCGCGCCTCGGGGTCAAGCTCCGGCAGGTCGCGCAGATTGTCCGCGGGAATCAGCACCGTGGCGGCACCTGCCGCCGCCGCAGCCATCGTTTTTTCTTTCAGACCGCCGATGGCAAGCACCTCGCCCGTCAGCGTTACCTCACCGGTCATTGCCACCTGACGGTGCACCGGCACGCCCGAGAGCGCGCTGACCAGTGCCGTGACCATCGCACAACCCGCGGAGGGACCGTCCTTCGGCACCGCCCCCTCGGGGAAATGAATGTGCAGATCGGATTTTTTGAAGAAATCCGGGGCGATACCGTATTCCGCCGCGTGTGCGCGGATAAAGCTCACGGCGATACGGGCGGATTCCTTCATAACGTCGCCGAGCGACCCCGTCAGTTCGATTTTGCCGTCACCGGGCAGTACCAGTGCTTCCACCTTCAAAAGGTCGCCGCCCGCCTCGGTATATGCCAGCCCGTTGACCACGCCCACAAGGTCGCGATCCCCCACGGTTTCTTTGATCAGCTTGCGGGGACCTAAGTATTCCGGAAGCTCTGCCGGGGTTACGGTTACGCTCTTTGCCTCGCCCGAGGCAATCTTTCTCGCCGCCTTGCGGCAGATGTCGGCAATCGCGCGTTCCAGGTTCCGCACGCCGGCTTCTCTCGTGTAATCTTCAATTACGGAGGCTAAGGTTTCCTCCGGCACCTTCAGCATTTTTGCGTTCAGCCCGTGCCGTTTTCTCTGCTTGCCAAGCAGGTGATGCTCGGCAATCGCCAGCTTTTCGCTTTTGGTATAGGTGGTCAGCTCGATAATTTCCATCCGGTCAATCAGCGGGCGCGGCACGGTTTCCAGCGTGTTGGCGGTGGCAATGAACACACAGTCCGACAGGTCAAATGGCAGTTCCACAAAATGATCGCGGAAGGTTTTGTTCTGCTCGCTGTCAAGCACCTCCAGAAGGGCGGAGGAGGGGTCACCGTGCGCGTCACGGGTCAGCTTGTCAATTTCATCCAGCAGAATCAGCGGGTTGCCCACGCCGGCTTGCGAGAGCGCGTTGATGATTCGCCCCGGCATTGCGCCGAGATAGGTCTTGCGGTGTCCGCGGATGTCCGCTTCGTCCCGCACGCCGCCCAATGATACCCGCACGTATTTGCGGTTCATTGCGTGGGCGATGGAATGCGCAATCGAGGTCTTGCCCACACCGGGAGGGCCGACAAGGCAGAGAATCTGCCCGCGCAGTTCCGGGTTCAGCTTTTTCACGGCAAGGTATTCGAGAATTCTGTCCTTGACCTTGCGGAGTCCGTCGTGGTCGGCTTCGAGAATTTTCTCCGCCGCCGCGAGATCGATGCGGTCTTTCGTTTTCTTATTCCACGGCAAATCCAGGCATACGTCCAGGTACCCGCGCAGTACGCTTGCCTCCGAGGAGCCGAACGGCGTTTTGGACATCCGCTCGTTTTCCTTGAGCAGCTTTTTCTCTACCTCGGCGGGGAGCTTTGCCGCTTTGATGCGTTGCTCGTATTCGTCGATTTCGCCGTCGCCCTCGCCCAATTCGTCCTCAATCACACGAATTTGCTCACGCAGGTAGTATTCTTTTTGATTTTGAGAAAGGTGCTCCCGCACGGTGCGGTGAATCGCCATTTCGCACAGCAAAAGCTCGGTTTCCTCGTCAATCAGCCCGACCAGCCGCTGTAAGCGTTCCATCGGGTCGAAAAGCCCCAGAATCGCCTGCTTGTCCTCAAAACGCACCAGGATATGCGCGGCAACGAAGTCGGCAAAGGCACCGGGGTCGCCCAGCAGCATTACCTCTTTTTTCAAATCGGGGGAGAGCGTGGGGATGCATTCCGTCATCCGCTCCAAGCCGCTTTTTGCCTCACGGAGCATCGCTTCTCCCACGATGCCGCCGCGGTCGGGGCAAAGCACGCGCCGCACCGCCACCTCTGCGGCAAAATAATCCGCAAAGCGGCGCAGATGACGGAATTCCGCGCGGTCATAGCCGTCACACAGAATATGCATCGTGCCGTCCTTGTCGCGGATTGCCTGTTTGATTTTGGCAACGGTACCGACCCGGCAGAAGTCGGCAAGCCGCGGCGTGCCGTTTACGGAGCGGGCGGGGGAAACGAGAAAAACGAAGGAGTCGGTATCTCCCGCCGCCTTTGCCGCGGCAAGCGATGCGTCGTCACTGATTTCAAACTGAATCGGAATTTTCGGAAACGCCACCACGCCGGGAAGCGGGATGACGGGGAGTTGTAAAAGTTGATTGTGTTGTTCTGACATACGGTTTCCTTTCGGGTAAAATAATACAGTATAACATTATATCATATTTTTTTGAAGAAATCCAGTGAAAACCGAATTTTTCCGTAAATTTCTTTTGAAGACGCGGGGCAAAGGCAAAAATCGTCACTTCTCACAAAAACACGCGAAAAAGTCGGTATTTTTTCTACGCGTAGGTGATTTTCACGAATTTTCGACGCGAAAATCGTCTATTTTGGATATTTACAAACCGTCGCAAACGCGGTATAATACCGAGGCGATGAAAACCGCGGTTTTCGTCCGTGCACGGCGGAACGCCTCGTCTCCGGAGTGTCAATCTTATGATGCCAACGCGGGGATCCGGTCTTTTCCACCGTGCATTTTTTCTTTTTTTGAAAAAGGACTTGACAAACGGTCGGCGGTGTGCTATAATACCCCCGCAATGAAGCAGAGCGTTCCGCGTTCTCACCTTGGCGGCACAGGCGGCCGGGTAGATAGATTCCGTATTTTTACGGGGATTCGTGCGGGGCGTGCTTCGCGCGATTTTTTATTTTAATTTCCGGCATACCGGATGGGAGGTGCTTTCTATTAGCGCAGGAAAAGAGATGCTGATCAATGAGGACATCCGACTGAAAGAGGTCCGTGTGATCGGCGAGGACGGGGAGATGCTCGGTGTGATGACCGGCAATGCCGCTCTGAAAATGGCATACGACCGCGGGCTGGATCTGGTGTTGATTGCCCCGCAGGCAACGCCGCCCACTTGCCGTATTATGGATTACGGCAAATATCGCTTTGACCGCGAAAAGAAAGAAAAGGAAGCCAAAAAGAAACAGCAGATTGTGGAACTGAAAGAGGTTCAGCTTTCCTGCCGGATCGACGTACACGACTTCGAGACAAAGGCACGCAATGCCATCCGGTTTCTCACAGCGGGGAACAAGGTGCGCGTGGTGGTGCGGTTCAAGGGGCGTGAAATGGCTCACCAGGAGCTGGGGCGCGACGTGCTTGCCCGCTTTGAGGCGGCAGTGGCACAAGCCGGCACGGTGGATAAAAAACCGGTGCTCGACGGGCGGAATATGACGATGGTCATTGCCCCCGTGAAGGCGACCCCCGCAAAAGCATAAGGATATCCGCGGCGGCTTTGCCGTCCTTGATACAAGAATGTAACAAAGGAGTAAAACACAATGGGAAAGATCAAAACGCATAAGGCTTCTTCCAAGAGATTTTCCGTTACCGGCACCGGTAAGGTTAAAATCAATCACTGCCACCACCGTCACAACCTGGGTCTGAAAGACGCAAAGCGCAAGAGACATCTGCGTTCTTCCGCGATTCTGAGCGCGTCTATGACGGCAACCGCACGGCACCTGATCCAGAAATAAGAGAAACGGAGGAAAAGACAAATGGCAAGAGTAAAGGGCGCGATGATGACGCGCAAGAGAAGAAATAAAGTTCTGAAGGCGGCAAAGGGCTACTGGGGCGCAAAGTCCAAGCACTTCAAGGTTGCAAAAGAGCAGGTTATGAAGAGCGGCAACTACGCGTTTGCCGGTCGTAAGATGAAAAAGAGAGATTTCCGCAGCCTTTGGATCGCGCGTATTTCGGCGCAGGCAAAGGTCAACGGGATGAACTACTCCACGCTGATGCACGGTCTGAAAAAAGCGGGCATCGACCTCAACCGCAAGATGCTTGCGGAGCTGGCGGTTTCCGACAAGGCGGCGTTTGCCACCCTGTGTGACAGCGCAAAAGCAGCTCTCTGAGCGCAAAAACCCGGACAAGTGCCGGGTTTTTGTCTATTTCGGTGAAGCCCCGGTAAGGGGCAAAAGGCAGCAATCGAACCGGAAACGGGGGGCGGAAGATGAAAGAGATTCGGGAAAAGATCACCTCGCGTCAGAATCCGCTTCTGACGCGCATCACAAGCCTTTCCGAGCGCAAATACCGCGCACGGGAAGGTCTTTTCCGCTTTGACGGAAAAAAACTGTTTTTGGAAGCGTTGGCGGCAAAGCTCCCGTTGGCGGCGGTGCTGTTTCGCGAGTCGGCATTGGATGAATTGACGGCGGCGGCAGGCGGGCTGGAATTGCCCGATGGCTGCCGCGCCGTGTGCCTGCCCGACGCGCTTTTTGACCGCATTTCCGAGGAAAAATCCCCGGAGGGCGTGATTTGCGTGTCAAAATATCTTGACAAAATCCATAAAATCATTACAATAGAAAAAAGAGACGATTTTTTGCCGTCTCTCCTGCCGGGACATACGCTGGTTCTGGAAAGCGTGCGTGACCCCGGAAACCTTGGCACCGTTATCCGCTCGGCGCGGGCGTTCGGCACCGCCAACGTGGTGCTTTCCGCCGACTGTGCGGACCTCTATCATCCCCGCACCATCCGTGCGGCAATGGGAACGCTGTTTCATCAGCGCGTGATAACGGTGGAGGATGTGACCGGGGCAATCCGGATGCTCCGCACCCGCGGCAGGGTTTATGCCACGGCACTGGATGCGGGCGCGGCGGCACTGTCCCGGGTGAAATTCGACGCAAACGACACCGCAGTCATCGGCAACGAAGGACACGGACTCACCGCCGGTGCGATTGCCGCGGCGGATGAACGGCTTTATATCCCGATGGCACCGGGGGTGGAATCCCTCAACGCGGGGGTTGCCGCGTCGGTGGTGCTTTGGGAATTTTTCCGGGGGGAAAAACGGTGAGTATGACTGAGTCAAGGACAGATGCCTGCAACGAGGAGCTGTGGATTGCGCTGGCGGAGATTCTCGGCCCGCGCAGTCCCTCGTTTCTGCCGCTGATCGAGCATTTCGGTACGCCCGAGGCGATATTTGCGGCAAATCGGGCGGAATTGCAGGCGGCGGCACCGGAATTGGGTTCGGGTGCGCTGGGAGCGATTCTGCGCGGTGCGGAGCGGACAAACGCCGCGAAAATTCTTTATTGGTGCCGCCGCAACGGCGTGCGGGTGCTTTGCTACGATCACGAGGGATACCCCTCGGCACTCCGCTCCATCCGGGAGCCTGCGGTGGTGCTTTATGCACTCGGCAGTTTTCCGGACGGGGAAAAGGACTTTGCCACAGGCGTGGTCGGCACCCGGCACGCAGATGAATACGGTGCCACGGTCGCGTATAAACTATCCTTTGAGCTGGCGGCGGCAGGCTCCGTAATTGTCAGCGGGATGGCGGACGGGATTGACGGCATTGCCTCCGCCGCGGCGATTGACGCGGGCGGCAGAACCGTTGCCGTGCTCGGTTGCGGAATCGACATCGCCTATCCCCGCCATCACGCACGGTTGATGCGGGAGATTGCGCAGAGCGGCGCGGTACTGACCGAGTATGCACCGGGTACCCGCCCGAACGGGTGGAATTTCCCGGTTAGAAACCGCATCATCAGTGCGCTTTCGGGCGCGTTGCTGGTAGTGGAGGGCGGCGAACAGAGCGGCGCACTGATTACGGCAAGATATGCCGCGCTGGAGGGCAAGCCCGTGTTTGCCGTACCCGGTGACATCACGAACCCGCGCTCCCGCGGAACGAATCTGTTGCTCCACAGCGGTGCGGAGCTGGCACTCTCGGCGGACGACGTGCTGTCCTCCTTCCGTTTCCTTTATCGGGACGCGGTCAGGGAACAGGCGTTTCTGGAGGCACAGCAGTATTCCGCGCTTTCTCCGGAAAAGCTGAGGGCGCACGGTGTGAGATTCGATTTTGCCGAAAAGCCCGCGAAAAAAGAGCGGATTTTTGCAAAAAAGACCGGGCTTCCGGCGGAAAATCCCGCAGGGCAAGCCCCTGTTGCGGCTCCTGCCGAAAAGGACCTCTCGGTGCTGACCGCGGAGCAGAAGAAAATGTACCTCCTGCTCCCGGATGAGCCCTTCACACTGGACACACTGACGGCGGCGGGCTATGCCGTCTCCGAGGCTTCCGCCACGATGACGATGTTTGAAATCTACGGGCTTGCCGCGGCAATTCCCGGCGGACGCTATCAAAAAACCTGAATCGGAAAATTACTCCACCAAAAACGGAAAGGAATTCATATATGGCAAATCTCGTGATTGTGGAGTCGCCTTCCAAGGCGACCGCTATCAAAAAGTATCTCGGCTCCAATTACAAGGTCATCGCCTCCAAGGGTCACGTGCGTGACCTGCCGAAAAGCACGCTGAGCGTGGACATCGAAAACGGCTTTGAGGCGCATTACATCAATATCCGCGGCAAGGGGGATCTGATTAAAGAGATCCGCAAAGAGGCAAAGGCGGCAAAAAAAGTCTTTCTCGCGCCCGACCCTGACCGCGAAGGGGAAGCGATTGCGTGGCATCTTGCCAACGCGCTGGGGCTGGATCCCGGCAAGACCCTTCGCGTCACCTTTAACGAGATCACGCCGGACGTGGTGCGTGCGGCAATCAAAACTCCCCGCACGATTGATATGAACCTGGTCAACGCCCAGCAGACAAGAAGAATCTGGGATCGCGTGGTGGGTTATAAGCTGTCCCCCTATCTTTGGAAATCCGTGAAGAACGGTCTGTCCGCAGGGCGTGTGCAATCGGTTGCCGCCCGGATTATCGTGGACAGGGAGGAGGAAATCCGCGCCTTTGTGCCGGAGGAATACTGGACGATTGACGCCCTGCTCGGCAATGACCGCGACAAGGCGTTTTCCGTGCGCTTCTTTGGCACCGCCAAGGGCAAAATGCGCCTGTCCTCCGAGGCGGACGCGAAAGCCGTGACCGATGCGGTAGCCGGCAGGGATTTCACCGTCAGGAGCGTGAAACGCGCCACCAGGCAAAAAATGCCCGCCCCGCCCTTTACCACCTCCACGATGCAGCAGGAGGCCTCCCGCAAGCTGGGGTTCCAGTCTCAGCGCATTATGCGTGTGGCGCAGGAGCTGTACGAAGGCATTTCTGTCGGCGCCGAAAACGGCGGGGTACAGGGTCTGATTACCTATATGCGTACCGACTCCCTGCGGGTTTCCGCCGATGCGCAGACCGCGGCGGCAGAGCTGATTGCCGCCAAATACGGCAAGGAATATTGCCCCGCAAAGCCGAGAGTATATAAAACCCGTGCCGGCGCGCAGGACGCGCACGAGGCCATCCGCCCCTCCCGGGTGGATCTGGAGCCGGCAAAAATCCATAAATATCTCACGCCCGATCAGTATAAGCTCTATAAGCTGATTTGGGAGCGTTTCGTGGCAAGTCAGATGCAGTCCGCCACGCTCGCCACGCTTGCCGTGGAGCTGGAATGCGGCGGGTATCTGTTCCGCACCGGCGGATACAGCGTAACCTTCCCCGGTTATATGGCGGTTTATGAAGAGAGCGAGGACGAAACGCCCGCCTCCGATGCCATTGCGGAGCAGAAGGACCTGCGCATTCCGGAGCTGACGGAAGGAATGAAGCTGATCGCGGAAAGCGTGACCCCCACCAAGCATATGACCGAACCGCCGGTGCGCTATACCGAAGCCACGCTGATTAAGTTTTTGGACGAAAAGGGAATCGGGCGTCCCAGTACCTACAATACGATTATCACCACGATTGTGGGGCGCAATTACGTGGAGCGGGACGGCAAATCCCTTGTTCCCACCTCGCTCGGCGAGGTAACGACCAAGCTGATGAAGCAGAATTTCCCGGACATTGTGGACTACACCTTTACCGCGCAGATGGAAACCGAGTTGGATGAAATCGAAAAGGGCGAGGCGGATATGACCGCAGTGCTGGAATCTTTCTGGAAGGATTTCTCCAAGGAGCTGGAAAAGGCGGAAACCACCATCGGAAAGGGCGGGCTGGAATTGCCCGTGGAGGAAACCGACATTATCTGCGACAAATGCGGGGCGAAAATGATTGTGAAAAACGGTCGGTTCGGTAAATTTGCCGCCTGCCCGAACTATCCCGCCTGCAAGAACACCAAGCCCCTGACCGAAAAGAACGAGGAGGAGAAAAAGCCTCCCGTTACGGCGGATTTCAAGTGCGAATTGTGCGGTGCGGATATGGTACAGCGCACCGGGCGTTACGGCACCTTCTTTGCCTGCTCCCGCTATCCCGCCTGCCGCTTTACCAAGCAGAAAACCAAGGAGCTGGACGTGCCGTGCCCGAAATGCGGCTCCAAAATTTTGGTCAAAACCGGGCGCAACAAAACCGTGTTTTACAGCTGTGAAAAATACCCGGAGTGCGATTTCTCCTCGTGGGATATGCCCACGGCGGAAAAATGCCCGCAGTGCGGCAAAATGCTGTTCCGCAAAAAGGGCAAGCCACTGTTGGTGTGCCACGATAAAGCCTGTGGCTATCGCCGGGAAACCGAGGATACCCCCGTCACCGGGGAGGAAGTATGAGCATCCCGCGCGTGTTGGTAATCGGTGCGGGGCTTGCCGGGGCTGAGGCGGCGTGGCAGTGCGCCGGGCGCGGCGTGCCGGTTGTGCTTGCCGAAATGAAACCGGGCAAGAAAACCCCGGCGCATAAAGCCGAGGGGTTTGCCGAGCTTTGCTGCTCCAATTCTCTCCGTTCCGACGCGCTTTCCAACGCGGTGGGTCTGCTCAAAGAGGAAATGCGGAGAATGGACTCGCTGATTCTCGCCGCGGCGGATGCCACCCGCGTCCCCGCGGGGTCGGCACTGGCGGTGGATCGCGACCGTTTTTCGGCGTATGTGACCGAAAAGCTCCGCTCCCACCCGCTGATTACGGTGGAGGAGCGCGAGGTGACCGAAATCCCGGACGAAGGGCTGACGGTCATCGCGTCCGGTCCCCTTACCTCCGATGCGCTGGCGGAAAAAATCGCCGCGCTGACAGGCAGTGACGGACTGCACTTTTTTGACGCGGTTGCACCGATTGTGGATTTTTCGGGCATCAATATGGACGTGGCGTTTTTCGCCTCCCGCTATGACAAGGGGGACGCGGATTACATCAATTGCCCGATGACAAAAGAACAGTATGACGCATTTTATGAGGCATTGATCTCGGCAAAGGAAGCCGAACTGCACGATTTTGACAAAGCCTCGCAAAAGGATCTTCGCGTGTTTGAGGGCTGTATGCCCGTGGAGGTAATGGCGCGGAGAGGCTATGACACCCTGCGCTTCGGGCCGATGAAGCCGGTGGGACTGGTGGATGCGCGCACCGGAAAGGAATCCTTCGCCGTGGTACAGCTCCGGCGTGAGAACGCCGAGGGGACGATGTTCAACCTGGTCGGATTTCAGACGCATCTCACCTTCCCGGAGCAGAAACGGGTCTTTTCGATGATTCCGGGGCTGGAAAACGCCGTATTTCTTCGATACGGCGTGATGCACCGCAACACTTATCTGAATTCCCCCGGGTTTTTGGATCGGAATTATCGCGTGATTTCACGCGAAAACCTCTGGTTCGCGGGTCAGATGACCGGCGTGGAGGGGTATATCGAATCGGCGGGCTCCGGGCTTGTTGCCGGGATTTCCGCCGCGCGCGCCGCAAGAGGAATGGAGCCCTTTTCTTTCCCGAGGGAAACGATGCTCGGCGCGATGGCGGATTACGTCAGCCGGGGCGGCGTGGGCGCATTTTCGCCGATGAATGCCAATTTCGGCATTGTACCGCCGCTTGCCACCCGGGTACGGGGCGGAAAATCGGTACGGAACGAGGCAATTTCGGCACGCGCACTGGATGCGCTGGCGAATATTTCGGAAGAAGCAAAGCGATAATTCTGCTTTGTAAAGGCTTGAAAGGAGGAACCTATGCGCGTTATCGTCGATGTGATGAGCGGGGACAATGCACCGCTGGAAACGCTCTTTGGCGCGGTTGCCGCGGCAAACGAACGGAATATCAGTCTGATTTTGGTGGGCGACCGCGAAATCATCGACCGCACGGCGGAAGAAAACGGACTGGATCTCAGTCGTTTTGACATCGTACATACCCCCGGAGTGATCACGATGGAGGATGACCCGCTGTCGGTTGTGCGTGCGAAAAAGGATTCCTCGATGAGCGTGGGGCTTCACCTGCTGGCGGACGGAGAGGGCGATGCGTTTGTCAGTGCCGGCAATACCGGAGCGTTGTTTACGGGTGCCACGTTGATTGTGCGTAAGGTGCGCGGGGTACAGCGTGCCGCCATCGGCACGGTACTGCCCACCGCCGACCCCTGTATTCTTTTGGACAGCGGCGCAAACGTGACCGTGACCGAGGAATATCTGGAACAGTTTGCCGTGATGGGTTCCGCCTATATTCACAAAATGTACGGCATCGTGACCCCCACGGTGGGGCTTCTCAACAACGGCACCGAGGATTGCAAGGGGACGCCCCTGCATATTGCCGCCAATGAGCGACTTCGGGCGTGCAATGCCATCTGCTATATCGGCAACGTGGAGGGGAATGCCGTCCCCTTCGGCGCGTGCAACGTGGTGGTGACCGACGGCTTTACGGGCAACGTATTTCTCAAAACGATGGAGGGCGTGGGCAAGCTGCTCCTGAAATCCCTGAAAGAAATGTTTATGGCAAACGGATTGACCAAACTTTCCGCGCTGTTTGTGCGCAAAAGTCTCGGGGAAATGAAGGTCAGATATGACCCGGCAGAACACGGCGGCGCGCCGTTTCTCGGGATCAGTAAACCGGTGGTCAAGGCGCACGGCTCCTCCGATGCGCGTGCGTTCGCCAATGCCATCCGCGAGGCGGTTGCCTATGCGGAAAGCGGCGTGATTTATCAGATTGCCGAGGAGGCGGAACGGTTCTCCGAGGCGAAAAAGGCGGAAAGAGAAGCGGCGCACGCCGGCGCGGAAAAGGAGGAAGGCAATGTCGGCACTGAATCAGAAAGAGCTTGAAGAAACGATCGGATACCATTTCGGAAATCCCGCCATACTTCGTACCGCGCTGACCCACTCCTCCTATGCCAACGAACGCACAGGGGGGCGCGCGGGTTGTAACGAGCGGCTGGAATTTCTCGGGGATTCGGTGCTTTCGCTCATTGTTTGCGATTATCTTTATCACACCTATCCGACGTATCCGGAGGGACAGCTGACGATTTTGCGCAAAAACGCGGTGGACAAAACGGCACTCTCGGATTACGGAATGCAAATCGGGCTGGGGAACTATGTGCTTCTCGGGCGCGGGGAGGAAAAGGACGGCAGAGAAAAGCCGAAAATTCTGGAGGACGCGTTTGAGGCTCTCCTTGGCGCAATGTACCTGGACTGTGGGGAGCTTGCCCGTGTGGCGGAGTTTTTGTTGCCGTTTGTCAAGCGCAAGCTGGCGCAAACCGAGGAGCCGGAGGATGCGAAAACCAAGCTGCAACGCTTTGTCCAGCAGACGCCGGGGGAGGAATTGCATTACGCGGTGGTGGAGGAATCCGGACCCGACAATGCCAAAACTTTTACCGTAAAGGTGTATATCAATTCCAACGATTTCGGCACCGGGCGCGGTTCCTCCAAAAAAGAGGCGGAACAGAATGCGGCGCACGAGGCATTACAGAATTATATTCCGTCCGAACGACAGTAGGCGGCGGGCATCATTCGTGCAGACCGGTTGCCCAAAAGTTTTTAGGGGATTCAAGGGGGCTTTTTTAAAAGCCCCCTTTTTTCGCGCACCCGCGGCGGGGACGCGGCGGGGGTGCCTTTGCAACGGCACCCCCGCGAAAATCTTAAAAAACAATCGGGAGAGTGCACCGCCGCACCTGCGGTGGGCAATAGCGTCAGGAAGTGCGCCGTCGGGACACGCGCAATTTTCGGACGGCTGTTGTCGGAGGGCTTTGGAAGGATTCCAAAGGAAACTTTTTTCAAAAAGTTTCCTTTGGCGCGCCCTCCCGAAAAAATCCCCGCTAAATCCGCGGAAATCTCTTGAAAAAATCCGGATAATAAGGTATAATAATATTATATAGACTTTAAGAAAGGAGGAGTGGCGTTTTGTACCTGAAATCACTGGAAATGCAGGGCTTCAAGTCCTTCCCCGATAAAACCAAACTGACCTTTGAGCGTGGCACCACGGTAATCGTAGGGCCGAACGGGAGCGGCAAATCCAACATTTCGGATGCGATGCGTTGGGTGTTGGGTGAGGTTTCCTCCAAGAGCCTGCGCGGCACCAAAATGGAGGATGTGATTTTCGGCGGTGCTTCCAGCCGCCGGCAGATGGGCTTTGCCGAGGTTTCGGTCACCTTTGACAATACCGACCCCGCCAACCGTCTGGAATGTGAATTTGACGAAGTAACCGTAACCCGCCGGTATTACCGCGTGGGCGAGAGCGAATATTTTATCAACCGCCGCCCCTGCCGTCTGCGTGATATCTACGAGCTGTTTATGAACACAGGCATCGGGCGTGACGGCTATTCCATCATCGGGCAGGGGAAGATTGCGGAAATCATCTCCCGCAAATCCGAGGAACGCCGCAGTATCTTTGAGGATGCCTCCGGCATCGCAAAATACCGGCACCGCAAAACCGAAACCGAGCGCAAGCTGCAAACCACGGAGGAGAATATGACCCGCGTTTCGGATATTTTCCGGGAGGTGGAGGCGCAGGTGGCACCGCTGGAAAAAGAGGCGGAGCGCGCGAGAAAAGCAATCGAACTGCACGAGCAGAAGAAAAAGGTGGACGTTCAGCTCTGGCTTTACGATTCTGCCAAAATCGCGGCGGACATTGCCACTGCCGAAACCAACTACCGCAACACGGGCTATGATATGAAGCTGGCGGACGATGCGATTGAGGATTATAACCTTCGCAGTGCCCAGCTGTTTGAGGAGTCACAGAGCAACAAAGCGGAAGCGGCGGAGCTGTTGGATAAAATCCAGTCCCTGACCAAAGAAAACGGAGACAGAGAAGGGCAGTACAAGGTTTCCGAAACCAGGATTCTGCACCATCAGGAAAAAATAGCGGACTCCGAAAAAAGCCTGTCTGCACGGCGCGCGCGCCTTGCCGCCGAGGAGGAGGAGGGCAGCCGTCGCCTTTCCGAAAAGGAAGAATACGCCGGGAAATACGCCGCGCTGAATGCCGAGTACAACGAAATGGCGGAAAAGGCGCAGGGGCTTGCCAACCGCGCAATGGATCTGGCGGGGGAGATTGCCACGGCATTGGCGGATGTGGAGGTGCGCGAGAGTGAAGCCACCGACACCCGCGTGCAGATGCAGGTCATCGAAAACAGCAAGGTGACCGACGGCGATAAGGACAAGAGTATGACCGAGGAAATTGCGGGCTACCGCGCGATTTCCGAGGATTTGGAGGCGCAGTGTGCCGCCAAAAAGAAGGTTGCGGACGAGTATCAGGCGCAGATTGACGAGTGCGCCGGAAAGGTGACGCAGACCGACGAAAGGCTGACGGCACTGAATACCCGCCGCGAAAAGCTGGAAGAAGCCGTGCGTGACTGCAAAATGGACGCCGACCTTGCCCGCCAGCGTATGGATGCGTTTCGTGCGATGGAGGAGCATTTTGAAGGGTATCTCGGCAGTGTCCGCTTTGTGATGACCGCGTATGCCGGCGGGCGGATTACCGCGCGGGACGGCAGTCGGTGCGGTAAAATCTACGGTCCGCTTTCCAAGGTGATTTCGGTGGATGCCGACCACACCGCGGCGATTGAGGCGGCACTCGGCGTCAACCTTCAACATATCGTGGTAGAGGATGAAAACGTGGTCAAAGCCGCCATTCACGCCCTGAAAGAGGCGCAGGCGGGCAGAGCCACTTTCTTTCCCATTTCCTCAATGCGGGGGCAAACGCCCACCGCCGAAATGGAGGAGGCAAAGCACGGTACCGGGTATATCGGCGTGGCGTCCGACCTTGTGGCGTGCGAGGATAAATTCCGCAATATCGTATCGTCCCTGCTTGGCAGAACCGTGGTGTTTGACAACCTGGATCACGCCACCGAGACGGCGAGACGCACCAAATATCGCGTGAAAATCGTCACGCTGGACGGGCAGATTATCAATGCGGGCGGTTCCTTTACCGGCGGCTCGGTGAAAAGCAATTCCGGGCTTCTTTCCCGTTCGGGGGAGATCAATGCCCTGAAAGAAAAGCTGAAGGACCTGACCGAGGAGTTGGAAGGCTATCAGAAGGAGCTGGGCGAGCTTGCAGGCAGTATCGAAGCACTGGAAAACGACCGCTTTGACGCGGACAGCCGCCGCCAGCTTCTCACGGCACTGCAAGGCTCCGAGAGTACGGCACTGGCGGGCTTGCAGGCAAAGCTGGACGCCAATAACGCCCTGATTGCCAAGCTGAACGAGGATTTTGAGGCACTTTCCCGCCAGCGCGCCGGATATGACGATGCGCTGGAACGCCTGTCACTCCGGGAAAAGGAATTGCGCCATCAGATTGCCGAAATCACGGAATTCCGCGCCGCAAAGGATGTGGAGCGCAATGCGATTCTGGACGAAAAATCCAATTTGGAGGCGGAGATGACCGCGCGGTATATCGACATCAGTGCCGCGAAAAAGGATATCGAAACGGCGGAGCATTATATTGCCGATTCCGAAGCGCGTGCCGCCGAAATCCGGGAGGAAATCCGCACGATAGAGGAGGGCATCGTTGCCCTGAAGCAGGCGATTGCGGACGAGCGCGCCCGCCAGGAGGCAAACCGTAACACCTTTGCCGAGGGCGAGCGGGTGCTCTCGGATTTGCAGGGCCGCCACAAGCTGCTTACCGACAACGATATGACTTTTGAGCGGAAGCTGGCGGATATCAACGAAAAGCTGAAAAACAAAATGGCGGAGCGCGAAAACATTTTCCGTGCGCACACCAAAAACGAAAACCGCCTGATGGGACTTCGCGAGGAGCAGGACAAGCTGACCAACCGCTTTTACGAGGAGTACGAAATGTCCCGCAACGATGCGCTCGCGCTCGGCTATGAGCCGCTGAAACCGGAGGAGCGCGAGGAGGCGGCGGCGTTGCAGGTCAGTTGCCGCAACCGCCTGCGTGCCATCGGCAACGTGGACCTTGACGCGGTCAACAAATACAAAGAGGTCAAGGAGCGGTACGATTACCTTGCGGGGCAGATGGCGGATATGACCGCCGCAAGAGATGACCTGCAAAAAATCATCCGGGATCTCGAAAAAGAGATGCGAACGGCATTTTTGGAGACGTTTAATCAGATTAACACCAATTTCAACCGCACTTTTTCGGAGCTGTTCGGCGGGGGCAGTGCGGAGCTGTCGCTCTCCGACCCCGAGGACGTGCTGACCTCCGGCATTGAAATCAAGGCGGCACCTCCCGGCAAAATCATCAAAAACCTGGTGCAACTGTCGGGTGGGGAGCAGTCGTTTATCGCGATTGCGCTGTTCTTTGCCATTTTGCAGGTCAACCCCACGCCGTTCTTTATCCTGGACGAGATTGAGGCAGCACTGGACGAGGTCAATGTGGCGCGCTTTGCCGCATACATCAAGCGTTACTCGCTGGACACCCAATTCATCCTGATTACGCATCGGCGCGGTACGATGGAGGCGGCAAACCGCCTGTACGGCGTTACGATGCCGGAGCACGGCATTTCCAAGGTGCTGGCACTGGATGTGAAATCGGTTTCCGGCAAACAGGAAGGAGACGATTGGGATGGGATTTTTAGCTAAACTGCGTGAGGGGCTTTCCAAAACAAAGCGGGCGATTTTCGGAAAGATTGACGCCTTGCTCAAACATTTCGTCAAGGTGGACGAAGACCTGCTTGACGAGCTGGAGGAGCTGTTGATTACCTCGGACGTGGGCGTTTCCGCCACCGAAGAGATTCTGGATCGCCTGCGCGAGGAAATCAAAGAGGGGCGATTGAAAGAGCCGGAGCAGATCAAGGGCGTGCTCCGCGGTATTTTGCAGGAAATGATCGGAGAGGGGGAGCCGCTGCATCTGGACACCGTTCCGTCCGTGATATTGGTGATCGGGGTCAACGGCGCGGGCAAAACCACTTCGATCGGCAAAATTTCCAACCGGCTGAAAAAGGCGCACAAAAAAGTGGTGGTTGCCGCGGCAGACACCTTCCGCGCCGCCGCAATCGATCAGCTTGCCGTGTGGTGCGAGCGGTCGGGTGCGGAGCTGGTCAAACAGCAGGAGGGAGCCGACCCTGCCGCCGTGGTGTATGACGCCATCCAGTATACCAAGAAAAAAGGCGCGGATGTGCTGATTATCGATACGGCGGGGCGGTTGCACAACAAAAAGAACCTGATGGACGAGCTGGCAAAGATCAATCGCGTCATCGGGCGGGAATTACCCGACGCCGCGCGGGAAAACCTGCTGGTGCTGGACGCTACAACCGGGCAGAACGCGATTTTGCAGGCAAAGGAATTCAGCCGCGCCGCCGAGATTACGGGGTTGGTGCTCAACAAATTAGACGGCACCGCCAAGGGCGGCATCGTGCTTTCCATCCGCAAGGAGTTGGGGCTGCCGGTGAAGTTTGTGGGCGTTGGCGAGAAAATCGACGATATGCAGGAGTTTGACGCGGCGGAATTTGTGGAAGCACTCTTTTCCGAGGATGAGGAAAAATGAAAAAATACGTGATTGTGCTGGCATCCCGCAACCAAAACAAGGTGCGGGAGCTGGAAGCACTGCTTTGCGCCGAGCTTGGCGATGTGATTGAGCTCCGCTCCCTGGACGATGTGGGCATTACCGGGGAGATTGAGGAAAACGGACAGACCTTTGCCGAAAACGCAATGATTAAGGCAGAGGCGGCGGTAGCCTCCGGGTTTATGGGACTGGGGGACGACTCCGGGCTGGTGGTGCCTGCCCTGAATATGGAGCCGGGCGTGTATTCCGCCCGCTATGCGGGGGAGCACGGCAACGATGCGGCAAATAACGCATTGCTCTTAAAAAACCTGCAAGGGAAAGCCGATCGCACAGCGGCGTTCATCTGCTCACTGGCACTGGCTTTTCCGGACGGGAGCGCACCCATCCGTGCCAACGGCGCGGTGGAGGGCGAGATTCTCTGCGCACCGCGCGGGGAAAACGGCTTCGGATACGATCCGCTGTTCTGGGTAGACCCGATGGGCAAGACGATGGCGGAAATGACCCCGGAGGAAAAAAACGAAATCAGCCATCGCGGTGCCGCCGTGCGGCAGTTTGCAAAAAAATTTGCCCGCAGGATGGGGCTTGTCGAGGATGACGGCTGAAAGGAGAACGATGTTAAACAGCAAACAACGCGCGCAACTCCGCGCGCTTGCCTCCAAGGAAGATACCATTATGCAGATTGGCAAAAACGGCTTGCCGGATACGCTGATTGCCACGGTCAACGACGCGCTGGAAGCAAGGGAACTGATCAAACTGAAAGTATTGGAAACGTGCGGGTTTTCGGTGCGTGACGCGGCGGAAGAGCTGGCGGCGGCGTGCCATGCCGAGGTGGTGGCGACCATCGGTACCAAACTGATTCTGTACCGTGAGTCCGCCACCAAAAAGAAGATCGAGTTATGCTGAACGGGCAGATGCGCATCGGAATCTACGGCGGCACGTTTGCCCCCCCGCACGAGGGGCATATCGCGGCGGCAAAGGAATTTTTGCGGCAGATGCAGTTGGATCTTCTGTATATCATTCCGGCGGCAATTCCGCCTCATAAGCGGATTGACGCGGCGGATGACCCGGAGCGGCGGCTTGAAATGTGCCGTTTGGCGTTTGCCGGCATCCGCGGGGTGCTGGTCAGCGATATGGAAATTGCACGGGGCGGCAAAAGCTATACCGTGGATACCCTGCGCGCACTCACCGCGCCTGACCGGCGGCTCTTTTTGCTGATGGGAACCGATATGATGCTGACGCTGGATGAGTGGCGGGAGCCGGAGGAGATTTTTCGCCTTTGTTACCCGGTGTATATCCGGCGGGAGGAGGACCCCGCCAACGACGCGCGGATTGTGGAAAAAAACAACCTTTATCTGCAAAAATACGGAAAAATCGTGCGCAAATTGCCGGCTGACGTGATTGAAATTTCCTCCACCGAGATCCGGCGGCGCGCGGCGGCGGGGGAGTCGCTTTCCGGCGTGGTGCCGGGCGCGGTGGAGGCCTATATCCGGGAGAATCATCTGTATGGCGCAAAATGAGGATGTGAAGCGGTTTGATTTCGGCGCACCTGCACGCGCGGCATTGGAGGCGGAGGTAAAAAAACGCCTTTCGCCCCGCCGATTTGCGCATACCAAGGGCGTGGAGGAAACCGCCGCAACGATGGCGGCGTTGTACTGCCCCGAAAAAGAAGGGCTGCTCCGCGCGGCGGCACTGTTGCACGACGTGACAAAGGAACTGCCGCCGGAGGTGCAAACGGAAATTCTTTCCCGCCACGGGGTGGTTCTTCGGGCGGACGAAGCGGTGGCACCCGAGGTGTTGCACGGAATCACGGCGGCACTGATCATTCCGGAGGAATTTCCCGCGTTTGCCGCGCCGGAGCTGATTTCGGCAGTGCGTTGGCACACCACGGGCTGTGCCGGGATGACCCTGACGGATGCGATTGTCTGCCTTGCCGATACGATTGAACCGGGGCGCACCTACCCTGCCTGTGTGGCACTCCGGAGCCGCTTTTTCGGCGCACACCCGGAAACGGCGGAGCCTTGGGCGCGTGCCAAGCTGTTGGCGGCGGTGTTGCTGGCTTCCCTGGAAGGAACGTTGAATTTCCTGAAAGAGCAGGGAAAGTCCGTGTCGCTTGATACGGAAAAAACCGTGAATTGGCTGAAAAAAGAAAATAATCCTTTTTGGGGGAACTGATATGGAACTTGATTTTGAACACTGGGCGGAACTGCCGAGCCTTGCCGAGGCAGACGCCAAAACCCTTGCCGAAACCGCAAGAGATATTCTGGATGCCAAAAAAGCGCGGGACATTGCCGTGCTTGCCGTGGCAGACCGGAGCGATATTACCGATTATTTAGTGCTTGCCAGTGCCACCTCCGCCACGCACGCCAAGGCACTTGCCGGGGAATTGACCTATCGGTTGGGTCAGCGGGGCGTGCCGTGCCTCCATGAGGACGGGCGCGATGCCAGAAACTGGCAGGTGGTGGATTTCGGCACGGTGATGGTGCATATTTTTGACCGCGAGACGCGGGCATTTTATAATCTGGACAAGCTGTATAAGAGTGCCGCAGAACCGATCGACGGCACGGAGAAGTGAGGAACAATATGAAATACAATTTTGCCGAAATCGAAAAAAAGTGGCAGGAAAAGTGGGAAACGGCGAAGATTTTCCACGCAGAGGATCATTCCGATAAAAAGAAGTTTTACGGGCTGGTGGAGTTTCCGTACCCCTCGGGTGCCGGAATGCACGTAGGGCATATCAAGGCGTATTCGGGGTTGGAGGTCATCAGCCGCAAACGCCGGATGGAGGGGTATAACGTCCTTTTTCCCATCGGGTTTGACGCATTCGGACTGCCGACCGAGAACTATGCCATCAAAACCGGCATCCACCCGCGGCAGGTGACCGACCGCAACATTGCGCGGTTTACCGAGCAGCTGAAGCGCGTGGGGTTCTCCTTTGACTGGGATCGCGTGATTGACACCACCGAGGAAAAATACTACCGCTGGACGCAGTGGATTTTCCTGAAAATGTTTGAAAACGGACTGGTGTTCCGCGATACGGCACTGGTCAATTACTGCCCCTCCTGCAAGGTGGTGCTTTCCAACGAGGATTCGCAGGGCGGGAAGTGCGATATCTGCAAAAGCGATGTGATTCAGAAATCCAAGGATGTGTGGTATCTGCGCATTACCGCCTATGCCGACCGCCTGCTCAAAGGGCTTGAAACGGTGGATTACCCCGCCAATATCAAGCAGCAGCAGGTCAACTGGATCGGCAAGAGTACCGGCGCGTTTGTCAACTTCAAGCTCTCCGGCACCGAGGATACACTCCGCATTTACACCACCCGCCCGGACACGCTTTTCGGCGTTACCTTTATGGTAATTGCGCCGGAGCATCCGGTGCTGGAAAAATACCGCGCCCGACTGAGCAATGCCGAAGAGCTGGACGCTTACCGCGCGGACGGCTATACGGATCTGTATTACCTCGCTACATCGATCAGCGATGGCCCAGAGGAG
>CAKSPL010000009.1 GCA_934481325.1 uncultured Eubacteriales bacterium
AACCGACGGGAAACATACCGCACGGCAGGCAACGCGGCGAAGAAGGAAGCCGTTGCTCCCCCGCGCGGTGAAAATTGCCCTGCGGAGGAAAACAATGAAAATCGCGCTTGTGGGAATGCCGAATTGCGGAAAATCCACCCTGTTTAACCGACTGACCGGAAAAAACGCCCGCACGGGAAACCGTGCGGGCGTAACGGTCAGCGTGACTGACGGAAAATTGCGTGCCGACCCGCGCGTGACCCTGACCGACCTGCCCGGCGTTTACTCGCCGGAGCCGAGGAGCCGGGATGAGGCACTGACACTCGACGCGCTGAAAAAAGCACCGCCGGAGCTTGTCCTTTTTGTGGCGGACGGCACCCAGCTTTCCCGCGCGGACGCGCTGTTTGAATATATCCGCAGGAATCACCGCACGGTGCTTGCCGTCAATATGTGTGACGAACTGGCGGCGGCGGGGATGCCGCTTGACTCAGGGAAGTTGGAAAACATCCTTGACCTGCCCGTTTTTGCCATCAGTGCCAAGAGCGGACAGGGGGTTGACGCGCTGGCACGGTATCTGAAAGGTGCCGTGTCCGGGCAATCCGCCCCGCAAGTGCCGGAACGCATAAAAAAGAACCCCGATCGGCAGGGGACTCCCGGGGAGGGAAACGTCAAAAAAAGGTTCTCCGGAGGGGGAAGCCACGGGGAGAAATACGCCGAGGGGAAAAATATCGGGCAGGGAACCCACGGGGGGAGATGCGTTGGAGAGAGAAGCATCCGGGAGGAATATATCGGAGAGCGATGCGGCGGAGAAAAAACGACCGCCCAACCCGCGGCAGGGGACAAAATCGCGCACAGCGCGGGAATCCCCCGCGCATCGGGCTCGCCGACCGACCGTTCCGGTCTTTTCTCCGCCGTTTCCGCAACTCCCCTGCCGGAATGTGCCGGGTGCGCGTTCGGATGCGGAAAATTCCGCCCGATTGCCCGCACCCCCGCTCCGGAAAACACCCGCCCAACATCGGGTAAAAAACACCCCGCATTAGGCGACAAAAGCCCTGCGCCGGGTGGCAAAAACCCCGCGCCGGGTGGCAAAAACCCCGCGCCGGGCACTCCGCATCCCTCTTTTGGCGAAGAACCGTGTGCGCCGGGTGAGCGACTCCGGGAGGGGCAGGGAGGGGCAATCAGCCTTTCGGAAGCCGTGCGGCAACTCCTTTCTCCGCCCCCGCCGCGGGGGCGGCTTCAGAACGCGGCAGATCGCCTGTTTCTCACACCGTGGACGGGCTTTCCGTTGTTTTTCCTCTTTCTCGCGGCGGCATTGTTCCTTTCGTTCGGCGCGCCGGGTGCTTTCCTTGCCGCACGGTTTTCCGCGGTTCTCTCACTCCCCCTCAGACAACTGGTTTCTCTGCTTTCCGGTTCGCTCCCACCGTTTTTTGCGGCATTTCTGAGAGACGGTGTACTTGCCGGCACCGTAGCCGTGCTGGATTTTGCCCCGAGACTGTTTTTGCTGTTCCTGTTTCTGACCGTGTTGCACGCGCCGGCGCGCTTTGCGCCCCGGTTCTCCGCTTTTTCGGGCTTTCCGGGGAGGCAGCGGTGCCGCTTTTGCTTGGCATCGGCTGTTCGGTTCCCGCCGTGCTTTCCGCCAGACACATCGGGGACGGCGGCACGCGGCGGCTCACGGTTCTGCTGGTTCCGTTCATCCCCTGTTCCGCGCGTCTGCCGGTTCTGGCGGTGCTGGCGGCACTCTTTTTCGCATCTCCCTTTGCCGCGCGGGTCATTCCCGTGCTTGGCGGAGTGATTCTGTTTTTGCTGTTTGCCTTCCTCCTGTCCCGCAAAAACCGCCCCGCGCCCTTTGCGGGGGAGCTACCGCGCTTTCGGTTGCCCTCGGCGCGGAACGTATGGCGCATTTCCGCCCGCCGCACGGGTCACTTCCTGAAAAAAGCGGGACTGATCATCCCGCTTGCCGCGGCACTCCTTTGGTTGCTTTCCCATATTACGCCGGGCGGCACCCCGACCGTGGCGGCAGAGACCTCGGTGCTTGCCCGTGTTTCGGGTGCGATTGCCCCGCTGTTTGCCCCGCTTGGGTTCGGTTGTTGGCAGGCGGTGGCGGCACTACTTTCCGGCATTGCCGCCAAGGAATCGGTGCTTTCCGCCCTTGCGGTATTTGCCGGAGGCGAGCTTTCCTCTCTGTCGTCGTTTCTCTCGCCGCGCGGTGCGCTTTCCTTTCTCTGCTTTTTTGCCACCTATTGCCCCTGTGTGGCAACGCAGAGTGCCGTGCGGCGGGAGGGCGGCGTGCGCGCACTTGCCGCCTGCCTTGCGCTTTCGTTTCTCGGGGCATATGCGCTTTCCTTTGCGGTGTACCACCTGTAAAGTTTCCTTACTCGGGCGGGATTTTCGCAAAAGCAAAAACGCAACAAGGGGTGCCGGCAATTGCCGGCACCCCTTGTTGTTATCGCTTTTCAAGCGGCACGTATTCCCGCTCCGGTGTAATGCATTTGTAGCCGGGGCGGATGATCTTTTTTCCGGTATGAAATTCTTCCATCCGGTGGGCGCACCAGCCCGCCACGCGCGAGAGCGCGAACAGCGGGGTATACATACACACCGGGATGCGAAGCATCCGGTAAATCAGACCGGAATACAGATCCACGTTGGCACAGAGGACCTTGTCGGTTCCCTTGTAAGCGTTGAAAACCCCGGGGGTCAGACGCTCGATGGATTCCAGCAGGGCGAAATCCTCCCCGTAGCCGTTTTTCTCGGCAAGTCCGCGGGCATAGCGTTTGAGCAGAACCGCGCGCGGGTCGGATTTGGTATAAACCGCGTGTCCCATTCCGTAAATCAGCCCACTGCCGTCATTGGCTTCCCCTTTGAGAATCCGATAAAGAAAGTCGGTCAGTGCGCCGTCATCGTGCGGATTCCGGACGTTTTCCTTGATGCAGTCAAACATTTCCTGCACCTTGATGTTTGCCCCGCCGTGGCGGGGGCCTTTCAGCGCACCGATTGCCGCCCCGATGGCGGAATAGGTGTCCGTGCCGGAGGAGGAAAGCACCCGGCAGGCAAAGGCGGAGTTGTTGCCACCGCCGTGCTCGGCGTGAACCACCAGGCACAGATCCAACAGATGCGCCTCCTCCTCGGTGTAGGATTTGTCCGACCGGAGCATCCGCAGGAAATTCTGCGCCGTGGAGAGATCCTCCCGCGGGTTATGCAGATTCAGACTTCGGTTTTCAAACACGTTTTTGTACACGGCGTAGGCGTGCGCGGCAATCACGGGGACGCGTGCCACCAGCTGCATACTCTGCCGCAACAGATTGGCAAGCCCGGTATCCTCCGGGTTTTCGTCATAGGCGTAAAGTGCCAGCACGCCGGTTGCCATTTTGTTCATAATGGAGGGCGCGGGTGCCTTCATCAGAATATCCTCGTCAAAACGCGGGGGCAACCGCTCAAAGGAACTGATCAGATTGCGGAAATGCTCCAGGCGGTCCTTGGTCGGGAGAGTGCCGAAAAACAGGAGATAGCAGCATTCCGCAAAGCCGAAACGCCCCTCCCGCATAAAGCTCTCGCAAAAATCCTCCAACCGGTAGCCGCGATAGGAAAGGACGCCGTCCACGGGGGCGCGCTCGCCCTCACTGACCACATAGCCGTGCGCGTTGCCGATACGGGTGACCCCTGCGGTCACCCCGGTGCCGTCAGGCTCTCTGAGCCCGCGCTTGACGCGATAGCTGTCAAATGCGGATTCCGGGATGCGGTAGGATGCCCGGGATTCCTCCACCAGCTCTTGCAAAAGTGCCTCGTTTTCTCTCCCCGGTGCCGGGTTTTTGTCATAAAAATTCATCTGTTGTCTCGCTTTCCGGGCAGGATATGAACCAACGCCCTTGTCGGTGCTTTGATTGCGATCAGTATAACACACGGAGCGTTATTTTGCAATATTAAAAAACAAAAAATTCATAAAAATGTCAAGGCTCTCATCATATGCAGGCACTTTTTTCATAGCCAACGATGCTTTTTGAAAGTTTTCAGACAAATTACAGCAATAATGGCGGCAAGCACAAACACAAATACATAGCCGTATTTCCAGTGCAGCTCCGGCATATACTGAAAGTTCATCCCGTACCACCCGGTCAGCAGAGTCAGCGGGAGAAACAGTGCCGACAGCACGGTAAAGGTTTTCATCGTATGATTGAGGCGGATATCCAGCATAGACTGATAGGCGGCGGAGCAGTGCTCCAACTGCCAGCGAAGGGACTCTACCCCCTCGGAGAGCCGCCGCACCTTGTCGGTGTACAGCTTGAAATAGCGCAACTCCCCTTCGGGGAACAATTCGTTTTCGTCCTCACCCAACGCTTCGCCCACATCAATCAGCTGTTCATAATAGTTATGAAGCACTAAGAGATTCTGCTTTTCGCGTAACAGTATGCCGGTAAAATCCTCCTGCTCCTTTCCGCGCAGGACGCTTTCCTCCAAGCCGGAGAATGAAAATTCAAGATCCTCCAACCGTTTTCCGTCTCCCTCGATCAGTCCGTCAAAAAACGCGAACACCGCCTTTTCAAAACTGAGTGCGGCGGGCGGAAACCGCCGCAAAGCCCCCGAAAACAACGCGGCGGTGCCGGGGTCCACCTCCCGGATGCTGACCAGAAGAAAAAGATTCCGGCAAAGATAAAACGCCGCGGGATCCTCCCCCACGGTATGCCCGTTGCCGAGCCGGAGCGTGCCGAAGGTGTATTTGTCATAGACCTCCACACTGCTTCTGAAATACCGCACCTCCTCCCGACATTCCTGCACGGTAGAGGACGAAAAGTCCAGACACGGTGCGAGTTTTTCCAACTCCTCCACCGAAACAAGCCCCAGCGTCAGCGTTTCGGGCGGTGCGTCGATCCACGGTTTTTCCCGCCAGGTGCCGGCGGTGCTTTCCCATTCGTAAAACAAGATTTCAGCCTTTCTTTTTTCCTTAGTATGCGCCGCCGCGGCAAAAAAGAACCGCAAAACAATTGCAACCGGGCGGAAAGTGCCGGCACCTGCCGCATAACGCGTTTTTGCTTGTTCCGTTCCGCCTGATGATTTTTCTTTGCCGATCTGCCGGAAAGTAAGGTTTTTGCAAAGAGTGCGCCGTCTCCTTTTTTCTCCCATTGACAGCGGGAAATAAATGTGATATAATTTTTATATATAATAGGTGCAGGAGGGTGGCGCGGTGAAAGAAATATTTCCGGCGGTTGCAGGCAATCCGTTTCTCAAAACGCGCCTGGCACCGAAACTCCTTTCCGGCGCACTTCCGCACGCATTGATTCTGGAAGGTAAGGCAGGCTCCGGCAAGCGGACCATCGCCCTGGAAATCGCGATGGCGGCGGCGTGCGCACGGCGGGATGACCCCACGGTTCCCTTGCCCTGCGGCAATTGCGAGGCGTGCCGCAAAATCCGCGAGGGGCTTTCTCCCGACGTTTTGCGGATTGCCCGTGCGCCCGGCAAAGCCACGCTCGGCGTGGAGGCGGTGCGCGGTGTGCGGGAGAGCGTGCGCGCCGTGCCGAACGATCTGGATATCAAGGTTTATATCATCGAGGATGCCGACACGATGACCGTGCAGGCGCAAAACGCATTGCTGCTGACCCTGGAGGAGCCGCCGCGCTATGTGCTGTTTCTCCTGCTGGCAACCGACGCGGGCGCATTACTGGAGACGATCCGCTCCCGCGCACCGGTGTACCGCACACAGCCGGTGGGGGAGAATGAAATGCGGGAATACCTGACGGCACGTTCGCCCGAAGCGGCGCGATTGTTTGCGGCTTCCCCTGAGGAGGGCGCGGAGATTCTGCGCTTGTCGGGGGGCAGTATCGGTGAGGCACTTGCCCATATCGGCGGAGCCGAGCGGGAAGCGGTGCTGCAATCCCGCAGGAATGCGGCGGAGGTCTGCCGGATGCTGGCGGAGCGCGAGTCCCCTGCGGTATTGCTGACGCTGATGCTGTCATTTCCCCGGGTGCGGGAGGCACTTGCGGGTCAGCTTGGCGTGTTGCGGATGGCACTTCGCGATCTTTGCCTACTTTCCCGCACCGAAAACGCGCCGCTTTGCTTTTTTACCGACCGGGAAAGCGCCGCGGAGGAGGCGGCGTGCCTGTCGCTGTCGCGCTGGATGCGCTACATCGATGCCGTGGAGGACGCGCTGGCGGCATTGGATGCCAATGCCAACGTCGGACTGACGCTGACAAGGCTGTTTGACCGCTTTGCCGGCTCCGACTGACCGAAAAAAACAAGCTCTGCCGAAGGCAGACACGAATGGGAACGGAGAATACGATGGAAGAACAAAACAACAATAACCATAACAACCAAGGCGGCGGGCAGCGCATTTCGGTGCGCCCGGGCAATTTTGTGCCGCCCGCGGCGGGCGGCACAAACGGTGCCGGAGAATCGCCCCGCGGGCAGGGTCAGGGGCGGAATCGCCGCAGAAATCGCGGAGATCGCCGCCCGGGAGACAACCGACCGTCCGGCGGACAGAACGCGCAGAACGGTCAGAACCCGCAAAAACCGCAGAACCCGCAAAATGGGCAAAATCCGCAGAACGGACAGAACAGGCAAGGCGGACAGAATCACCGGAATACCCCGCGCCCGAACGGGCAGAACGGGCAGAACCGAAGGGACAACCGCAATCGCGGAGGTGCCGAAAACGGGCAAAATCCGCAAAACGGACAGAACGGGCAAAACGGGCAGAGCGGACAGAACGGGCAGAATCGCCGCGAGGATCGCGGGGCAAGGCCCCGCGGGCAGAATCCGCAGGGGGCGGCAAAAGCCCCGCAGGGGCAGAAATCCCGCCGCGGCGGGGATCGCCCGGCAAAAGGGAACAACACTCCGCGCCTGAGCGAGACTCTGCAACGGGAGCTGGATGAGGAATTCAGCACCCCGATGCTCAGCTCGTACCGCAGTCCCGCCAAGGCACGCGCCAAAGACGAGGAGCCGGTGGAGGATACCCGCGAATTTGAGGTAGACATTGCCACTGCCGCCTATCTGGTGGAGGACATTCCTACGGGGGTTCCCGCTCCCGGTGAAAAAGCCGTGGAGGTAATCGGTGTGCGGTTCCGCCACGCGGGCAAGGTTTATTTCTTTGCGCCGGACGGGCAGAAATTTGCAATCGGCGATTCCGCGATTGTGGATACCGCACGGGGGCCGGAGCTGGGGCAGGTGGTGATGCTGAACCGCCGCATTGCGGAAAAAGAGATTATTCAGCCCTTGCGCTACGTCATCCGCAAGGCAACGGCGGAGGATCTTGCGCGGGATGAGGAAAATCACCGCCAGGAGGATGCGGCACTGAAAATCTGCGCCGAAAAAATTGCCGCGCACAAGCTGGATATGCGGCTGGTGGACGCACAATATGCGTTTGACAACTCTAAGCTCCTGTTTTATTTCACCTCCGAAAACCGTGTGGATTTCCGAGAGTTGGTGCGTGATCTTGCGGGGATTTTCCACACAAGAATCGAATTGCGGCAAATCGGCATCCGGGATGAATCGCGCCTGATCGGCGGGCTTGGAATGTGCGGCCGCCCCTTCTGCTGTTCTACCTTCCTTTCGGATTTCGGGCAGGTTTCGGTCAAAATGGCAAAGGAGCAGGGGCTTTCCATCAACGCCACCAAAATTTCGGGCTGTTGCGGACGGCTGATGTGCTGTTTGCGTTATGAATACGAAACCTACCGTGCCGAGGCGAAAATCACGCCCAAAAAGGATACCGCCGTGCAAACGCCGGACGGTGCGGGGGTTGTGGTAGAATCCACGCCGCTCTCGGGGCTTTTGAAGGTGCGTGTGGAGGGCTTGCCCGAGGAGGACGCAGTGCGTGTGTACCATCGGGACGATGTGACCCCTATCGGCAAGGAGAAAAACAAAACAGCGGGAGACACTCCCGCCGCAGAGCCGGCACCCGCAGGAGACACTCCCGCCGCAGAGCCGGCACCCGCAAAGGACAATGCCGTGGAAACGCCTTTCGTGGAGGATGCGCCGATTTCAGCCGATGACGGTGCGGCGGAATAACCTGCCGGCTTTGAAATCGGCAGGGCGAACGAACGAATCGGCGACGGGCATTTGCCGCCCGAAGCATTCGGAAAGCCTTTGTCAGGTGATGGCATTGTAAAAAATATTTGGATTTTTGCAAAAACTATTTCTTTTTTGCAAAAAGTATGCTACAATGAAAGAAATCTAACAGGAGGTCAAGATTATGGCTTACAAAATTTCCGATGATTGCGTATCCTGCGGTGCCTGCGCGGAGCAGTGCCCCGTCAATGCCATCAGCGAAGGCGACGGCAAGTATGTGATCAATCCCGATCTTTGCGTAGAGTGCGGAGCTTGCGAGGGCGTATGCCCCGTTGGCGCACCCAAAGCGGAATAATTACTTACCGCCACGCAAAAGCGGCACGGTGCGGGTTTCCGCCTCGTGCCGCTTTTTTCTGAAAGGAACACCTATGGAACTGCATACCGATGAACGGTTGGATGCCGTAAACGAAAATATCACACTTCTGCAAAAAAAGAACGGGCTGACCTTTGGCACCGATGCGTTTTTGCTTTCAGCCTTTTGCCGGGGAAATGCACGCGGGCTTGCCGCCGATTTCGGGTGCGGCACGGGGATTGTTGCGCTGTTGCTTGCGGCGCGGCGGAGATACCGCCGTATTTTTGCGGTAGAGGTGCAGGAGAGCTTTGCGGAAATTACGGCAAAAAATATTGAAGAAAACGGATTTTCTCATACCGTTACCCCACTTTTTGCCGATGTACGCCGGCTTTCCCCTGCCGATTTCGGGCAGGAATTGGATGCGGTGATTGCCAATCCGCCGTATCTGAAAAGGGAGTGCGGTTTTGCTTCACCGTATCCCGAAAAGCAGATGGCACGGCACGAGGAGGCGGGCGGAATTGCGGAATTTTCCGCGGCGGCGGCACGGTGCCTGAAAAGCGGAGGGCTTTTTTACACGGTTTACCGCCCGGAGCGGCTGGAAAGTCTCTTTGCCGCACTTCGCGCGGCAAGGCTTGCGCCCAAACGGATGGTGTTTGTTCACGACAGCGCGCAGAAGCCCCCGTCAATGGTATTGACCGAGGCAAAACTCGACGCGTGTGAGGGCTTATGCGTTTTGCCGCCCCTGTTTTTGCACGGGGATGACCCTCGGGTTCTGAGCCCTCGTGCGCAGGAAATTTACGACACGGGCAGTTTTTGATTGGCACCGCCTGTGGGCACCGCAGGTGCCTCAAAAACTTTTGCACCACCGATGCCAAGCCCTCGGGCGCACAACCCCAAAGCAGGGCGAGAGCCTGTCAGCTCCGCGGCAGGCGGCGGGGCGGGGATTGGCGACATTCCGGGCAGAGCGCGTGAACGGTAAGATGATAGGAAACAATGTCAAGCCCTGTGGTTTCCCGCAAAAAAGCACCGACATCCGCCGGGGGCAGGTCAAAAATTCTGCCGCAGGACACGCACACCGCGTGATTGTGTTCCGTGGGCGTTTTATCGTAAAAATCCGCGCCCTCCTCGGTACGGATGCGGCGCACCAGTCCCGCCTCACACAATGCGTGCAGGTTGTTGTAAACCGTGGCAAGCACCATCCCGGGGAATTCCTTGCGCGCCTCGGTATAAATCTCATCTGCCGTCAGATGCCCGTGCGATTCCCGCAAAATCCGCAATATCGCCGCCCGTTTTGCCGTCATATCCCGCTCCGTTCTACTTGCATTTGCAAGAACTTAGAATTATTCTAAATCTATTATAATTCTTTTCCGAGGATTTGTCAAGTCCTATTTGCCTACGCAGAAATGGGAAAAAATATCGGCAACAATGTCCTCGCTCACGGCTCTGCCGTCCACCTCTCCCAATGCCTGCATCGCAAGCTCGGCATCGGAGGAAGCCACGTCAAACGGTAAGCCCGCACAGAAAGCGGAAAGCGAGTGCTCCAGCGCATTCCCGGCGCGGCAAAGCGCACCGTACTGGCGTGCGTTTGCCACCACGGCATCGTGCCGGATGTCGATTTTATCGGCATAGAACAGCCGTTCCACCGCCGCACGAAGCTCGCTTACCTGACCTTCCTTTGCCGCGGTGTGTACCACGGCGGCAAAGGAGGAAAAACGCGATTCGTCCGCTATGCTCCCGCAGTCGGATTTGTTCAGCACCGCGATTACGGTACCGGGCAGAGAATCAAGCGCGGTGAGAAACGTCTCCTCTGCGGCTCCTGCCGGGTGGCTGGCGTCAAACACCGCCAAAATCAGCTCCGCCTCGGTCATTTCTGTCATCGCGCGTTCCACACCGATTTTTTCCACCGCGTCGTTGCTTTCGCGCAAGCCCGCGGTGTCAAACAGACGCAGTGTCACATTGCCGAGTGCCACGGTTTCACACAGCACGTCCCGTGTGGTGCCCGCCACATCGGTTACAATGGCGGCGTTGCGCCCGACCAGCGCGTTATACAGGGAGGATTTCCCCGCATTGACGGGGCCGCAGATTACGGTGCGGATGCCCTCGGTTACCGCACGCCCCGTGTGCCAGGTGGCACAGAGCTCCGAGACCGTTTTTGCAAGGTCACGGAGCTGCATCACGATTTCCTCCCGCGAGAGCGAGGAAAGATCCTCGTCCGGGAAGTCGATTTTGGCATAAACGTCGGCAAGCAGAGCCGAAAGGCGGGAATAGACCCCCTGTACAGCGGCGGAAAGCCGCCCTTCCATCCCGCTCCGTGCCAGTGCCATCTGCCCCTCGGTGCCGGCATCCAGCAGTGCGCCGAGTGCTTCCGCACCGGAAAGCGAAATTTTTCCGTGCAGGAGCGCACGGCGGGTAAATTCCCCGGCGCGCGCGGCACGCGCACCCGCCGCCAATACCGCGCCGAGCACGGTTTCGGTCAGCAAGGCTCCGCCGTGGCAGGAAATTTCCGCCACATTCTCGCCCGTAAAGGAGGCGGGGGCAGGGAAAAACGTGACCAGTCCCTCGTCCAGCACCTCACCGCCGGGCGCACGGATTTCCCCGAAGCAGGCACGGCGCGGTGCGGCGGCGGGGTCTGTTTTTTTCGGCACAAACACGCGGGAAAGAACGGCGGCGGCATCCTCCCCTGAAATGCGGATAACGGCAATGCCGCCCTTGCCGCGCGGGGTGGAAACGGCGGCGATGGTATCTGTCAGCTCCATTGGATTCGGTTGCCGCGCCTGCGGCACTCCTTTCTTTTTTTGCCCGCGCATTGCGCGGGGGTGATTGATTACCCGCGCATTGCGCGGGGCTGTTTCGGGATAGCTCACACATCGTGCGGGATAGTTTCGTAATTGCCCGCGCATCGTGCAGGGCTGTTTTGGAATTGCTCGCGCATCGCGCAGAGTGACCGGGGTTAGCCGGCGCATCGCGCGAGGGGTCGGAATGGCTCACACATCGTGCGGGGGTGACCGGGGTTAGCCGGCGCACCGTGCGGGGTTGTTTCGGGATTCCCGCACACTGCGCGAGAGTTATTCCTGAAAAATCCACCGCGCGCCGCGCGGTGGATTTTTTCAATAATTGATGGTATAAAAGGAATATTCAAAAGAGATGCTTTTTCCGTCCGCCGAGACCGTGTAGTAATCCGGGCGCAATGCCGCGCCGTTTGCAATCAGTGCATAAAAATCACGGGTAAAGCGGAAATCGACATTCGGCTTTACGGTCAGGCGAAAAATCACGTCGTCGGAGGTCTTTTTCTCCCGCGTCATCGCGAAAAGATCATTTCCGCGGAGAATGCCGAACGGTTGGGAGGAAGTGTCCCATTCCACCTCCGCAAAGCGCGCCAGCGTTGTGCGGACCAGTGTTTGCGTGGCTTCCGAAGCTCCCGCCGGGGCAGATGCCTCAAAATCACAAAGCAACCGATAAAAGGAGGCAAAATTCCCGCGATCGGTGGGGGCGTATGCGCGCCCCTCGCTTCCGTCCGCATAAGTAAAGGAAAGATACCCGACGCCGAGGAAGTTTGTGGTGCTGTTTTTTCCTTTGATTGCATTGATTGACCCCGCCACGGTGTTTACCGCCTCGTTCTGCCGGTAAAATGCCCCCGCTTTGACTTCCAGATATTGCGTTTTATGACCTTCTGCCAGTCCCTGCGGCGTCAGCGGGAAAAATACGCCCTTTCCGCCGATTGTGTAGTGCAGGGGGGCAATGATTGTGCCGAATCCGACCGGACAGAGCTTTTCCAGCTCCGCAAAATCCGCGGCGTCAATCTCGGTGAGAAAGCGGATGCCCATATCCGCACGGGAGAGGGCGCGCAATTCCGGCCTTACGGTTTTCATCCCGACCGCAACGGCGGTCAGCGTGGCGTTTTCGGTGGGAGTGCTGACGGCACCTGCGGGGTAAAGGGCAGGGGTTCCGTCCTTTTCCCACAGCCAACCGACAAACACCTTTTCGCCTGTTTTGGGGGTGGGGAGCGTAAAATCCCCCGAAACGGTGTGAGTTTCACGCGTTTCCCCAATCGCCAGCGTTACCGTAACCGCCCCTTCGGCGGCAACGGGCATCACCGTGACGAACAGTAAAAGGGACAGCACCAATCCCAAAAATCTTTTCATAGGCACTCCTTTCGGGGGAGGGGATCAGAATTCGCCGAACTCCTCGTTATCGTTCTGTTTGGCGGCGGATTCGGTTTCCGCCTCATCCAGATACATCACGACCTTGCGGTTGTTTTCACTGCCGATGGAGTTGGTGGAAACGCCGGGAATGTTCTGCACTTCGGAGTGGATGATGCGGCGTTCATACGGGTTCATCGGTTCCAGCATCACGCTCTTGCGGTAACGCAGAACCTTGTCAGCCATCCGGCGTGCCAGTGCGCGCAGGGTTTCCTCACGTTTGAGGCGATAGTTTTCCACGTCCACGGTGATGCGGCAATATTCCCGCTTTTCATCGGGGTTTTTTTTGTTTGCGGCAAGATTGGCAAGGTACTGGAGCGCGTCCAGCGTTTCGCCGTGATGCCCGATCAGCACGCCGGCGTTGTCCCCGTTGACGCGGATGAGCTTGTTGTCATCTGCCCCGTCGGTAAGCTCTACGGTGGCGTCAATGCCCATTTCCCGCACCAACTCCTTGAGGAAATCGCGCGCGACCTCCGCGCCCTTTTTCAGGTAAACCGCCGTTACGGTGGCGGGAACGGCACCGATGCCGAGGAAGCCCTTCTTCGGCTCGGTGACAACGGTATATTCAATCGCTTCCACGCCGGGCGCGCCAAGCTCCGCCACGGCCTTATTCAGTGCTTCCTCTACGGTTTTCGCGGATACGGTAATTTCTTTTCTCATTGTTTATTTCCTCATTTCTTTTTGTCTTTGCGGTCTTCCTTTACCGGTGCCGCCATATCGCCTGCCGGGTTCTTTTCCTGATCCTTGGCAGGTTCCTCGTCGTCCTCGTCCCCGGTGTCGGGTGCGGGCGGAGGCAATTCGTCATCGTCGTCATCAATATGATGCAACGAGCGCACAACCTTGCCGTCTCCGGTAGTCCGTTCTCCCGCACGCATCGGCGGCTTTTTGCCCTTCATCTCCTTCTCGGCTGCCTTGTAGTCCTCCTCGGAGAACACGGGCAGGGGCATTGCTTTTTGCAGCAGGAACTGCTTGAGCGTACCGATAATGCTCTTGAAAATCCAGTAAATGCCGACGGCGGCAGGAACGATGAACGAGATATACACGCTCATCAGCGGCATCCCGATGTCCATCATATTGTTGGAGCAGCCGGTCTGGCGATCCGTGGTGGCGGGTTGGTAGGTAAGCTTGCGGTTCAGCTTCATACTGAGGAAATAGATCACAAAGGTCAGTACCGGGATGATCAGCAACACGTACGGCTGGCGGAAACCGGGAATCAGCCCCATATTCAGCCCGAACAGCTTGAAGTTGGGGAAAGACTGAATGCTTTCCAACTTGCCGTAGCAGGCTTCCGCGTTGGAGTAGTACAGGAAATGCCGGAAGCCCTCCCGCGCGCTCTCGTCCAGATGGGAGAGCAGCTCAATGGTGCCGCGGGTGTTGTTCAGCGTCATTCCGAGTCCGCCGGCGGCTTTCGCGGCGGTGGCATAGGAGGTCAGCGCGGAGGAGAAGCCGGAGGCAAGCCCCAGCACGTAGCGCAGAGGATCCACCACGATGTTGTACAGCGCGATGATAATCGGGAACTGAATCAGGAGAGGCAGGCACCCGCCCATCGGGTTGAAGCCCTCCTCCTGATACATTTTCTGCAATTCCGCCTGCATTTTCTGCATCGTTGCCTGGTCGTTCCGCCCGGCGTACTTTTTGCGGATTGCCATTTCTTTCGGGCGCATTTTCGCCTGCTTGATGGAGTTTTTCTGCTGTTTGATGCCGAAGGGCAGCATAATGATTTCAATGATGATGGCAAAAACAAAGAGTGCCAGCACATAGTAGCCGCCGGTCAGCTTGGTGAGAATCTGCAAAAATTTGCCGATCCAGATGAGCAGGGTGTCGATGGGGCCGTTTTTGCTCTCGATTTCCACTGCCGTCTGCATTTTCAGCACCACTTCGGGGATCATTTCGGCAGTCAGCTCGGTGCAGTAACGCTCATATTTGGCTTTGGTGGCATCATCCGCGGGGGTCATAGAGGCAAGTGCCGCCTTGGCACCGTCCAGATTTACCAGCCAGGTTTTGGCGGCGTCACCCTCGCCGCGCACCACTGCCGTTACCCCTTCGGTTTCGGCGGTGACTTCGGGCGGGTCGGCGTTCCGGTCAAAGCCCTCTGCGCTCATATTGTAGCCGCGTGCCGCCGCCGTGAATTTCTCGCGTGCCGTCTCATTATGCTTCAGTACTTCGGCAAAGTAATCCGCGGCGGACACGCCCTCCTCGCGCTTATAATAGTCAGTGTTGGCGGTTTGCTGTTTCCCACACGAAAAAAGCGTGAGAGCCAGCGCGGCACACATCGCAAGGGCAAGGCACAGCGAAAGAACCTTTCGCACGGTTTTCGTTTTTTTCATTGATTTTTTTCCTTTCCTTGGACAGAAGCCCCGTCCGGTTTCCCGTCGGCTTCTCTGTCGGACACGTTTTCCGGTTCCGCCCCGTCGCCCCGGGGCGCGCCGCTGTCCGTGCGGCTGTCATTGGGAATCGGGATCGCGTTGGACCCCCGGTAAATCAGCCCTTTCTCCGGTACCGGGTCATAACCGCCCGGGTGAAAGGGGTTGCACCGCAACACGCGGCGCACGGTCAAAAACATCCCCACGAAGAAACCGCGCTTCTGAAACGCTTCCAGCGCGTAAGCCGAGCAGGTCGGCGTGAAGCGGCAACAGCCGTGCCTTTTCAGCGGGGAAAGAAATTTTCTGTAAAAGCGGATAAGCCAGATGCAAAGGTACTTCATTTGCCGGAAAGAAGCCCGAGATGCCGGAACGCGCGCCGCAATTCCGCCGCAATCTGTCCGGACTTTTTGCCCCGGATCTCCTCCCGTGCCGCCAACACGACAAGGTACCCTGTGGCAAGCCCCTCCTCGCGCACCTCGCAGTATGCCGCACGCAGAATCCGCTTGGTGCGGTTGCGCGCCACGGCACTGCCGATCTTTTTGCCGACCGAAAGCCCTACGCGGTTGCAATACTTTTTTTCGGGGTTGGCTGACATCAGCTTTTTCGCCGCGAAATCCCGTTGCACATAAACCGCGACACATTTGCCGACAAAACGGCTTCCCTTGCGGAAAGTTTTGTCATACAGATGATGCTCTTTGATGGCAACAAGCTTCATATTCCTGTCCTTTCACTTCCGTTTGATTGCCCGCGGCGGGGCCGCAGGACTTGGCGGATATATTAAAATACACGCGCCCACGCACGCGCGTAAAGAAAAACCCCGGCACAAAGGGCTTGCTTGCCCGGCACCGGAGTGTTTCTATGTGGGCAACGGGACTTAATAAGTCAGTCTCTTTCTGCCTTTTGCGCGTCTTCTTTTCAGAACATTTCTGCCGTCGGCAGTTCTCATTCTTTTCCGGAATCCGTGCTCTTTCATTCTCTGGCGTTTCTTGGGTTGATAGGTTCTGAGCATAGTGGCACCTCCTTCACTTTTGGAATCGGAAGCGTATGACAGGGCTTGCCGCACGGGCGGCAAGGCTACGCTTTTACAGTGACAACTGATATTATAACCGCAAACGGGTCTGCTTGTCAAGTATTTTTTTTATTTTCGGTAAAATTTCACATTTTACGGGTGAATTTCCGCTCTCCCTGCGGGCAAAAAAGGCGGTTTGGGGCTTGAAAAAGCAAAAAATCGGGCGTATAATGAAGAAAATGCGAAAAAAGGAGCGTGAGCGGCGGTGACGAAACGGGAGAAAAAAGAACGGATGGCGGGCATTGTGGCGGCGTTGAAGGCATACTATCCCGAGGCACGGTGCGCGCTGGAAGCGGGCGGTGACCCGTGGCGGCTCCTGGTGATGGGGCGGCTTTCCGCCCAATGTACCGATGCACGGGTCAATCTCGTTTGCAGGGAGCTGTTCCGCCGTTTTCCGGATGCCGCGTCGATGGCGGAGGCAGAGGTTGCCGAGGTGGAGGAGCTGATCCGCTCCTGCGGGTTGTATCACACCAAGGCGCAGAATATTGTGGACGCCTCCCGGATGCTGATGGAGGAGTACGGCGGGGAAATGCCCTCCGGGATGGAGGAGCTGTTGAAATTCCCCGGGGTGGGGCGCAAGATTGCCAACCTGTTGCGGGGGGATTTGTTTGGGCTGCCCGCCATTGTTGCCGACACGCATTGTATCCGCCTTTGCGGACGGTTCGGAATGTACCCGGAAAGCGAAAAAGACCCCACACGTGTGGAGAAAACGCTGGTTTCGCTGGTGGAACCGGCAGAGCAAAGCGACTTTTGCCACCGCCTTGTGATGTTTGGGCGGGAGGTATGCACCGCGCGGAATCCGAAGTGCGGGGAATGCCCCTTGCGCGCCTTATGCGCCAAGGGATCCCTTGCGGGTTCCGATTGAGGGCTGTGCGCACGCAAAGCTCGGCGTGAGTGGTGTGGATTTTTTGAAGGGTGCAAGCGGGGACTTTTTTACAAAAAGTTTTCTCCGGACTCCTTCAAAAACTTTTGCACGGCTGATGTTGAACCTCGGCTGTGTGAACCCAAAGCAATGCGAGAGCCTATCAGCCGCACCGCAGGTGCCGCAGGTGCCGGCTGATGTTAAATCTCGGCTGTGTGAACCCAAAGCAATGCGAGAGCCTATCAGCCCTGCCGCGGATGATGTTGCGGCTTCTTTTTTGCCGCAGAAAAGCCGAAGGTGCCGATTTTTTTGCCCAGTGCAAAGTATTCGCCGTGGGCGTAGGCACAAAGCCCCGCTTTTTCCAGATGCAATTTTCCTGCCGCGTCCAGGAGCGATTCGTCGGCATAGACCGCCACGATGTCCGCTATAAACATTTCGTGCGAGCCGAGCGGCACCGTGTCGGTGACCCGACAGCAAAGCGAAACCGGACATTCCGCAATCATCGGTGCCGCCACCTCCTTTGCAAACTGCCGCGTAAGGTGGCATTTCGCAAATTTATCTACCTTTGCCCCCGTAAAGGTGCCGCAATAGTCGGCGGTGCGCACCAGCGCGGCGGGAGTAAGATTGAGAACAAACTCCCCCTTTTCTTTGAGGATGCCGTAGGAATACCGGGAAGGGCGCACCGAAATATAGGTTTTGGGCGGAATAGTATTCAGAATCCCCGTCCACGCCACGGTCAGAATATTGGAGGCTGTCCCGTCCCCACAGCTGACCATTACCGGGGGCAGGGGACCGAGCAGGGTTCCGCCCCGAAATCTTACTTTTTGCATACCGTCCCCCTACTAAAATGCGATGCGGGTCACCGAAAGCGTGCGGTTTCCCACAGGGTCGATTTCAAACAGCGCACCGCAGGCACGGGGTGCGCCGGTTGCCACGCGAAAGCGCGTGGGTATATGAGTGCTGAATTTGGCAAGCACGTCCTCGGTGCGCACGCCGAGGATCCCGTCGCCGGGGCCGCACATACCGAGATCGGTAATGTACCCCGTGCCGCCGGGCAGAACCTGCTCGTCCGCCGTCTGGATATGCGTATGCGTGCCGAATACGGCGGCAAGGCGTCCGTCAAAATACCGGGCGATTGCCAGCTTTTCGGAGGTTGCCTCCGCGTGTACGTCCAGAATTGCCGCATCGTAACGCCCGCGCTCCTCGGCAAGTGCCTTTTCCACGGTGTCAAACGGATCCCCCAGCGGCTCCGAAAACACACAGCCCGCAACGTTGAGCATCAGCAACCGCCAGCCGTTACCGGCGGTGACGATGCGCGACCCGTAGCCGGGGCATCTGCCCGGATAATTCAGCGGGCGGATGATGCTTTTGCAGTCGTCTAAAAAAGTGTAGGCGTCCCGTCGGTCGAAAACGTGATTGCCGGAGGTCAGAAAATCCACTCCCGCGGCAAACAGCTCCTCTGCCGCGCCGGGGGAGATGCCGTGAATGTCACACACGTTTTCCGCATTGGCAACCACGAAATCCGCACCCAACTGCGCACGGCGGCGCGGCAATTCCCGCCGGAGAAAAGAAAGCGTGGCAAGCCCCACCACGTCCCCCAAAGCCAATATCTTCATAATCGTCCTTTCCAAGCCCGACCGGGCAGTTACTTCGGCTTCAGTATAACACATTTTCCCGTGTAATGCAAGGCACCCGGCAAAATATACAGAATGAAAAATGCGTAACTGTGAATTGTGACTAAATTTCACAAAAGCCCTTTACAAAAAATGAATTTTTGTTATAATGTAAGTGTGTTTATTTTATATCCAAGGAGAAGGATATGCGACGGTTTCTGGCGTTATTGCTCACGGTGCTGGCGGTGATTCCGCTGTTGGCGGCGTGCAAAAAAGAAAAAGCGCAAAAGCTGACCCTGTTTGAAAACGGGGAGGGGCTGTTGGTTTACGATGCAAATCTGATCACGATGAAGGAAGCGTACGAGTTCGCTTCTTCCGTGGAAAAAGCAACCGGCGCAAAGCTCAAAATCCTGAAGGGCTACGGCGGGGACGCCCCCCATATCATCCTCGGCAATATCAGCAACGAGAACGTGTCGGCGGTCACGGCGGAACTTCGGGTCAACGATTATGCGTTGCGGGTGAGCGGCGGCGATTATGTGATCGGTGCCACCACTGCCGCGGCACTGAAAAAAGCGATGGAGTATTTTCTCTCCACGGTTCTCCCTGGTGCAAAGGACGGCGTGCTGGAGCTGTCGGCGGCGGATGACTATAAATTTGAGAGTACTTACAATTTTGAAACGTTTTCCGTGGGCGGTGTGCCGCTCGGAAATCTGCAGATTGTGATTCCGAAAAGCTATACCGTATCCGAATACCGCACGGCGGTGCTTCTGCAACAGTATCTGCTGGATACGGTGGGGTATTCTCTCCCCTTGAAAATCGGTGCGGCAGATCAGGGAGCCGCAGGGAAAATCGTGATCGGCGGGGAGCTTTGCCAAAAGGCAAAGGCGGAAAAAAATCACGCCTACGCGGTGGCGGTCAGCGGCACCACGCTGGAAATCACGGCGGAATCCTTCTACGGCTACGAGGCGGTACAGAGTCTTCTGCAGAAAACCGTTTTCGCCAAAAACGCAAACACGGAGCTGGACGACAGCACGGAGTACACGGGCGTCGGCTCTCCCACAACGGCGGTGGCTTCCCGCCTGGGGGATCTCCGGATTATGTTTCATAACATTCACGGAAACTGTAATGTAAACGACTTTCCGGTGGCACCGGTGGCAGAGATGATGAGCGAGGTGTTCGCGGAATATCTGCCCGATGTGCTGGGGCTGCAGGAATGCTCCCCCGCGTTGCGCACAAGCGGTCAGATCGGATCGGTGCTGGCTCCTCTTTATACCGAGGTGAACGTTTCAAACAGCGAATCCTACATTAAAAATAAAAATCAGAACTCCACGCCGCTGTTTTACCGATCGGATACGGTGGAGGTGTTGCGTTCCGGGTATTTCTGCTACAACGCTCTCCCTTATGAGAACGAAGCGTATTCCGACCTCTGGAACGGGCAGGACCCCGCAAAGCTGTTGGATTATAACGTTCGGCAGAGCGATGAGGCGCAGATTACCAAAAACGGACGCAGGGACAGCTCCAAGGGCGTGACCTGGGCAGTTTTCCGCTCCAAGGCAACCGGAAATATTTTTCTGGTGGCGTCCACGCACCTGTGGTGGGAGAACAATGACGAAGGCGACCGCACCGTGCGGCAGATTCAGATGTGTTATCTGAAGGATCTTTTGATGAAAGAGGCGACGGATTATCTGGCGGAAATCGGAAGCGATGCGGACATTATGCCGATTTTCGTGGGCGGGGACTACAATGCAAGGTACTCCAAAAAGAACAATACTCCCGCAAAAATGACAGCGAAAACGCCGACCGTCCTTTACAACGGCGGGCTTCCCTCACAGTTTGAAAACACCAACGAAAATGCCGATGCGGATCATCGCATCACCAAAACCACGCATCACGGATATGCCACCTGGAACGCGGAGCTTGGCATTTACGAGAAGCCGCAGTACTCCGATAACGCGTATAACACTTCACTGGATTACATTTTTGCCTGCAGGGCGGCAGCTTCTATGTATACCGTCAACCGTTCCGCACTGGCGGATGACCTGTATTCCTACCTTTCGTCTGACCACGTGCCACTGATGATCGATTTCACCTTTTCGGCATCGGCACCGAAGTATCGAGCTTAAATTACCTACATAAAGGAGAACCGTTATGAAAAAAATCAGAATTTTTGCATTTTTGCTTGCAGTCCTGATGGTATGCAGTCTGTTGCTTGTTTCCTGTGACAAGGACCCGTCCGAAGACCCCGGCAAAACGGATCCCGGCACAACCGAGGACAAGGAGTTGTTGCTGGTAAAAGAGGGCGTGGCGAAGTATGTGATTGTCCGCGATTACAAGGCAGGCGGCGACGTACTCAAAGCGGTGGAGCGTATGGTGGAAGCCATCAAAACCTTTACCGGTGCCGATGTGGAAGTGAAGGAATGCTACAGCGACCGTGAGGACGAAAACGACGTCGTAACCGACAATGAAATTCTCGTTGGCAAAACCAACCGCCCCGAGAGCATTGCGGCACTGGAAAACAAACGCAGTAATGACTGGGTGCTCGGCGTATACGGGAACAAACTGGTGGTGGCAAGCCCCACGGATAACGGCACGCTTCTGGCGGCAACCGAATTCCTGAATGCGTTTGTGTATGAGCAGGGCAACAAATTTATGGTAAAGAAGTATATCGAAAGTGACGGCAAGGACCCCGAGGGCAGTCTGTTCAATCTGACCTTCAAAAATTCTCAGAACGAATCCAAGGCGGGGACTTATTCCTACAATCTGTTTGAGGTGTTCGGCGCACGGATTGACAGCTTTGTAATCATTCATACCAACAACCTCAAAACCTCCGATGCGGTTGCGCAGAAATTGCAGAATTACATTTCCAAGGAAACCGGCTTTGCGCTGGACGTCAAAAAGGACACCCGTTGCTATGCCGATTATGAAATTCTGGTAGGGCCGACCACGAGAACCGAGGAGGAGCTTTGGAAGCAATTGGGCGACGATGACTGGCTGATCCGCCTCAAGCAAACCGAAAACGGCGCGCAGATCGTAGTCCTGTACGGAAAGAATGCGGAGGATGCGGTCTATACGGCGTTTACCAAGCAGGTGATGCCCGTCAGCAAAACGCCGCTGGATACCAGCATTACCGCGGAATTTGAATACAAAAACTAAGGGAACGGCAGAAATGCCCCCGCCCGTGCGACCGGGCTTCGGGATTTCCCGTCCGAAAAACAGCGGCAGAGCGATTCTGCCGCTGTTTTTTTTGAAGCGGATTTCGGAAAACTTCAAAAAAGGGCTTGACAAGCAGCGGCGGATTTGCTATAATAAACAAGTCGGCAGGAGTTTCCTGTGCTATGTCGGGATGTAGCGCAGTTGGTAGCGCGCCTGGTTTGGGACCAGGATGTCGCAGGTTCAAATCCTGTCATTCCGACCAAGGAGGCGTAGCTCAGCTGGTCAGAGCGCACGGTTCACATCCGTGAGGTCATGGGTTCGAGCCCCCTCGTCTCCACCAGAATTACTCCCGGAGAGCCGGACGCGCTTTGGCTCCCCGGGGGAAAAGAGAACGGCGCGAGCCGTTTTTTACTCTCGGTTGCTTTCCTGCAACCGCATCTACCCGTAGCCCAGCTGGATAGAGCGCGAGACTCCGACTCTCGAGGCCGCAGGTTCGAATCCTGTCGGGTAGGCCAGCACAGACCCCCC
>CAKSPL010000010.1 GCA_934481325.1 uncultured Eubacteriales bacterium
AGGCTATCCCGGGAATATTTTTCTGTTATGCGTCTCGTTTGGTGCTTTGGTTCGCGCACCCAAAGTCCGGCATCAGCCGTGTAAAAGTTTTGGAAGGATTCCGAGCCACCTCAGACTCGTCTTCGACGGCGGCTGACAGGCTCTCGCGTTGCTTGGGGTTCGCGCACCCCAAGTCCGGCATCAACCGTGTAAAAGTTTTGGAAGGATTCCAAAGGAAACTTTTTTCAAAAAGTTTCCTTTGGCGTTTCTGTTCTCTCGACAAAGGGGTGTTGCCCCTTTGTCCGCTTTTCTTTGCGCCTGCGCAATCAAAGAAAAGCGGGTAAGGAAGCTTGCGGGGGAAAGATTCCTTGTGCCTGAAACGGTCGCCTGCGCCATCTTTGGTGGATGGTGCTTGGAATCAGCCCCGCCGGAATTTTGCGAAAAAGCCTTTCTTTTCGTAAGGCTCCGCACTCACCGAAACCGCCGTATAGCCGGATTTGTCAATCACCTGCCGAAGCTCCGCTTCGGAAATTTCGGCATCGCTCAAAATCACCGTCTCGCCTTTGCCGGCACTGGACGTCACCTTTTTCACCCGAAACGCCGCGCGTATCGCGTCGTTGATATGCGCCTCGCACATTCCGCACGCCATACCGTTCACCTTCACCGTATACTTTGTCATTTTCCGTTTCTCTCCTTTTTCGCTTCCTCACGGAAGATTTTTTTCCTGAGTACCTGCCGCACGGCAGTCAGCCCCGCGGCAAAAAGCAATGCCGCGACAATCGCCACCCAAAAAGTCGGGGTCTGCCATAGCTCCATCCTTTTCCCCTCCGTATATTTTCGCCGTCCCCCGCAAAATCTATGTGGGGGTGATTTTTTTGTATTATCCGAATCTGCACGCGCTCTGTTCCGGCTCTCGCAGCTCCCGCGCGTATTTCCTGTCGCTTCCGGTGAAGGAGCAATTGCGCCTTTGCGAGCACGCCGCATATATCCATACGGCGGAGGAACTCCACTGCCGTGTGGACCTTGCGGCGTGCAGGGAGAGGGCGGATCGGCTTGCCGAAACCGGACTTTTCCGATACCGTAAGGGGGGTAAATGACGATTCCGCCGATTATTCCGCGGCATACGCGGGCGTGAGTACAATGCACTCCGAAACACTGCGGATCAGTCCCGCCACACGGAGGGTATAACGCTCCTCCGAGCCGTAGGGGCTGACGGTAAAGGTATCCCCGGGCTTCAGGTCAAACTCGCGCGCCAGGCGCATACACACATACGCCCCGTCGTCCGTAAGGCTGACAAGCCGATCCTTCTTGTCCGGGAAACGCACCTTGCCGTGCGTAATCGAATAAATATCCAGGGAAACCGCCTTTTCCTCTATCTGAACGCTGACCGTGGCACTCCAATCCCCCTCATACTTTTCGGAAAGTGCCGCGCGCTCCTCGGCGGTGGCATCTTCCGTGAGATAAATGCGGGAGGAATAGTTGGTGGCACTGTCATAATACAGATCCAGGAATGCGTCCATCGTGTCGCTCATTCCGAGTACGGCCACGATAATCAGCGTACAGCTGATGACCCCCAACAGACTCATACCGGTTCTTGCCTTGTGGCGCATCGTATCCCGCAGGTTCCACCGCGCCCCGAAGGGGAGCTTGTGAAAGAGCTTGGTGCGTTCCATTCTCAGCGCACGCATTTTTTTCGGTGCATAGGGGCGGAGTGCGTCCGCGGCAGTGCCAACCAGCATCTGTTTGGTGGCAAAATATCCGACAAGGGAAAGGGCAATCGGCAACAGCACCAGAATCAGCCAGCAGAACCACGGCAACAACAGCCGCCACTCCGGCATATCAAAATAAGTACCCATCGTCCCGTCAGGATTCATAAGGTACCACGCGATAAAGAACCTAAGCCCTGTGCCGAGGCGGTGCCAAGACCCCGATCACTGCGGCAAAGGAGGTGTAGTGCAGAAGAATCCGCCGATCCTTGAAGCCGAGAGCTTTCAGCGTGCCGATCTGGATTTTCTCTTTGGCGGCAAGCCGGTGCATCGTGGTAACCATCGTCAGCACCGCAATCAGCAAAAACAGCACCGGCAGCACACTGCCCATCGTTTTGCCTTCTTCCGCCTCGCCCGAAGCACCGGCATAGGAGCCGTTTTCATCCTTGGTGAGAATCAGCAGAGTTTCGCCAAGCGCGGCATCCGCCGCCTCGGTAAATTCTTTTTTGGAAAGCCCGGAGAGGACATTCAATTGCGGGTAGTAGTCAAAACCCATCGCGTCCCGGTACATTTCGGGTGAAATGTAGGCAAAACCGTGCGTATTGTAGTCCGGCATCAGCTGGGTTTCGTCCCGCACGCAAATCAGATATTCCCCGGAGTATACCAGCCCCGCCACACGCCCCGAAAGCTCCTTGCCCCGGAAGGAAAGCGTCAGCGTGTCGCCCACCGAAATTCCGTTTGCCGCGGCATATTTTGCCGAAAGCCAGATGCCGTCCTTGCCGGCGGCATCATAAGCGGCACCCTCGGCAAGCATCACCCCGGAAACCGCCGCATTTTCGGGTTTTTCGCCAACGCCCGCGCGATGGACACTCTCTGTTGCTCCCCGCCCGACAACTCGGAGGGGAAGTTTTTCAGGTGGTCAGCAAGACCCACTTCCTCCAGCATTTTGGTGGCGGAAAGCGCGTGCGGCGCAATTTCGTCTACCAGCTTGACGTTTTCGTGCACCGTCAGCGTAGGAATCAGGTTGTAAAACTGGAACACAAACCCCACCTTTTCCGCGCGGTATTCGGCAAGCTCGTCGCGGGAAAGGGTGGAAATATCCCGCCCGTCTACCACAATTTTCCCCTCGGTGGGGCTGTCAAGCCCGCCAAGAAGATTGAGCAGTGTGCTTTTCCCGGCACCGGAGGGGCCGAGAATCACCACAAACTTGCCCTCCTCCAGCGTCATATTCACACAATCCAATGCTTTGCATATATGGTCGCCGCTCTCGTATACGCGGCTGACGTTCTGAAATTCTACAAGTGCCATATTTTATTCCTTTCCTGCCGTGTGAGCGCGGTGAAAATACCAAAGTGCCGTTTTTGATCACGGTTGCGGGGCTTTGAAAGTTAGCATTAGCTAACTATCAGTGCCGACAAAGGGGAGCCGCTGCAAAATCGCAACGGCTCCCCAAAGGTCAATGCTTATGGCAGGAGCCACCCATCGGGCAGTTCCCACAATTTCCGCCGCAGGAGGACTTTCCCTGTTTTTTGTTTTTCACCATACCGGCAACAATTGCCGCAACAATCGCCACCAGCACCAGGCAAATGATAATCGTTACAATATTATCCGCAATCCACGCAAACATATCAAAGTCTCCTTTCGGTGGATTTTTACGCCTTCACGCTCAGCGTCAGCTTGCCGGACTCCTTGTAAGGCTTGAAGAAGAGCATATACACGGCAAAGGCAACCACGCCGAGGGCAAGGATGAAGCCGATGATGCCGGGTGCGCTGACATGGCCGCTGAACAGCGTGCCGAACTGATAAATCACAAAGGAAGCGGCGTAAGCGAATACGCACTGATAGCCGATGGCAAACCAAGTCCACTTAGCATTGTTCATTTCACGCTTCATAGCACCGATTGCCGCAAAGCAAGGAGCGCACAGCAGGTTGAATACCAGGAACGAGTAAGCCGCCAGCTTGCTCATCCCCTCGAAGTCCAGCACGCCGAACACGCCGACAACCTCTTCCTTGGCAACCAGACCCATTACGGTTGCGATGGCTGCTTTGATGTTGCCGAAGCCCAGGGGCTTGAAAATCCAGCAGACCACGCCGCCAATCATTCCGAGGATACTGTTTTCCAGCTCCATCCCGGTGCTGAAGCAGAATCTGCCGTCCACAGTGCCGAGCGAAGAACCGAGCCAGATGACGATAGAGGAAAGCAGGATGATGGTGCCCGCCTTCTTGATGAACGACCAGCCACGCTCCCACATAGAGCGAAGCAGGTTGCCGATCGTCGGCAGGTGGTAAGCAGGCAGCTCCATCACGAACGGTGCGGGGTCACCGGCGAACATCTTGGTCTTTTTCAGCATAATACCGGACATAATGATTGCCGCCATACCAACGAAGTATGCGGAGGGGGCAACCCACCACGCGCCGTGGAACAGAGCCGTAGCAATCATTGCCACAATCGGAATTTTTGCACCGCAGGGGATAAAGGTAGTGGTCATAATCGTCATACGGCGATCACGCTCGTTTTCAATGGTACGGGAAGCCATCACGCCGGGCACGCCGCAACCGGTGCCGACCAGCATCGGGATAAAGGACTTACCGGAAAGACCGAATTTACGGAAGATACGGTCCATAATAAAGGCGACACGCGCCATATAACCGCAGGATTCAAGGAATGCCAGCATCAGGAACAGAATCAGCATCTGCGGCACAAAGCCAAGCACCGCACCGACACCGCCGACGATACCGTCCAGCAGCAGGCTACTGAGCCATTCGGGGCAGACCGGGTTTTCCTCACCCACGCGCAGAGCCTTTTCCAGCAGTACGGGGATACCGGGTACCCAAACGCCGTATTCGGAGGTATCCGGAACGCCCTCCGCATTCTCGCCGAGAGCCGCGTCGTAAATCCCGGTCAGGTCATACCCTGCTTCCGCAAGGGAATCCGCATAAAAGCCGTAAGCCTCGTCAAACGCGCCGTAGTCTTCGTTGTCGATCGCGTCCTTAATCTTGGAAGCACCGGCAACGTCTGCCTCGGCGGCTTTGCTGACGATGTTTTTGAACTCTTCGGTCCAAACGTTTTCTTTGGCGTACTCGGTGATTTTTTCGTCATACGCTTTGCTACCGATACCAAACAGGTGCCAGCCGTCGCCGAACACGCCGTCATTTGCCCAGTCGGTTGCAAACGAGCCGACCGTAGAAATGGCGATGTAATAAACGAGGAACATAATTGCCGCAAAAATCGGGAGTGCCGCCCACCGGTTGGTGACCACGCGGTCAATCTTATCGGAAACCGACAGCGTACCCGCACTCTTTTTCTTGTAGCAGGATTTCATCAGCGTAGCGATGTACACGTAACGCTCGTTGGTGATGATGGACTCCGCATCGTCGTCCAGCTCTTTCTCCGCCGCCTTGATGTCCGCCTCGATATGCTCCATCGTGGCAGAATCAACGGTCAGACCGGAAAGCACCTTGTCGTCACGCTCGAAGATCTTGATGGCGTACCAGCGTTGCTGTTCTTCGGGCATATTATGTACTGCCGCTTCCTCGATATGCGCAATGGCGTGCTCCACAGGGCCGGAGAAGGTGTGCTGTGGAACGGTTTTACCGTTCTTTGCCGCATCAATCGCCGCTTCCGCCGCTTCCATAATGCCGGTGCCTTTGAGGGCGGAGATTTCCACGATCTTGCAGCCCAGCTGGCGGGAAAGCTCCTCTATGTTGATCTTATCCCCGCTCTTTTTCACCATGTCCATCATATTGATGGCGATGACAACCGGGATACCGAGCTCGGTGAGCTGGGTGGTCAGGTACAGGTTTCTTTCCAGATTCGTGCCGTCCACGATGTTGAGAATCGCGTCCGGACGCTCGCCGATCAGGTAATTTCTCGCAACCACTTCCTCCAGCGTATAGGGGGAAAGCGAATAGATGCCGGGCAAGTCCATAATGATAACGTCATCGTGCTTCTTCAGCTTGCCCTCTTTTTTCTCTACCGTAACGCCGGGCCAGTTTCCTACAAACTGGTTGGAGCCGGTCAGTGCGTTGAACAGGGTCGTTTTACCGCTGTTGGGGTTGCCCGCCAGTGCGATCTTAATACCCATTTCCTTTGTTTCCTCTCTTTCTTGCGTTAGTTTTAACTAACATAATCGGGAAAATAAGACGTCGGTTTACTCCACTTCAACCATTTCCGCGTCGGCTTTGCGAAGCGACAGCTCATAGCCGCGCACCGTAACCTCCACCGGGTCGCCAAGGGGTGCTACCTTGCGGACGTAGACCTCAACACCCTTGGTCAGCCCCATATCCATAATCCGGCGTTTGACTGCGCCTTCTCCGTGGAGCTTTACAACCTTTACGGTGCTGCCGATTGCCGCATCCCTTAAAGTTTTCATCTGACGAAACCTCCTTATTTGATATTAAATTGTTTTTACACCATAATTCTGCGCGCCATTTCCTCGCTGATTGCCACGCGCGCTTCCTTGACATTGACAATCACGTTTCCGGCAAGCGTGGTGATCACTGTCACGGTTCCGCCTACCACAAAGCCGAGATTTTCCAAATGCTTTTTGACCTCGGGGGCTCCGCCGATCTTTCGGATAATCTGGAGCTTTTCCGGTTCTGCCAGACACAACGGCATCATCAATCTCCCCTCCTTTTTTCGACGGTTTTTTGCGCCGTATTGAGTTAGTCTTTGCTAACCACTAAAAAGAATACACCGTCTTTGCCCGTTTGTCAAGCATTTTCTGACAAAAAAACGGCGCAAAAGCACATTTTTGTCGGCTTTCACATATTTCGCAAAGGCGCGCCCTTTTGCTTTGTGCAAATTACAAAAAGCGGGGGGCAAAAAACGCCGCAAGCCGCATTTTTTTCAAAAAAGGGTTGACAGTGCTTCCCACGCGCGATTATAATGAAGATACCGAAATCCACAGGAGGGCAAAAATATGGAACAGAAAATCACACTTACCGCACACCGCGGCTACCGTCAGAAATACCCCGAAAACACGATGCGCGCGTTCCGTGAGGCATTGAAGCTGGATATTGACTCCATTGAAACCGACGTGCGGATGACCGCCGACGGCGAAATCGTGGTCATTCACGATGCCACGCTGGATCGCACCACCGACAAAAAAGGACATATCTGCGACCTGACGCTGGAAGAAATCCGAAAAGCGGATGCCGGCATCCGCTTCGGCGAGGAATTCAGGGGCGAGCAGGTTCCCACGCTGGATGAGCTGTTGGCTCTCCTTGCCACCCGCCCGGACGTGCGCCTTTTGCTGGAATTGAAGGACTACCCGGAGGAATACGGCGATTTTGCTTACGTTTCTTTGGAAAAAACTTTTGACCTTTGCAAAAAGTACGGCGTGTGGGGCAAGGACCGCATCACCGTCATCACTTTCTCCGCAGGCTTGTGCGCGTGGATCCGCAAAAAGCACCGGGACGAGGAAATTCTCATTCACGGCTTTTACCCCAAATCCGTGATGAAAGGTGCGGAAAAAGAGGATCCGTATCCGTATCTGAACGAGGTCTGCATTTTCTCACGCACAAACGGCGTTCCCGGCGGAAGTGCCACCTGGGGCGGCACCTCCCCCGTGGTGGACAAAAAGATTTTCGATCAGTTCCTCGCGATGCATATCCGCCCCTGTGTGTACTTCTCCTGGAACACCAACGAGGAGGATTACCGCAAGGCTCTGGAAAACGGTGCCACGGGCTTTACCTGTGACGACGCCTATACCTGCGGCAAAATTCTTGACAAATTGGGGGCAAGAAAACTGAAATAAGAGAACCGTCCATTCGTCCGAGGACGCGGTTCCGGCAATCCGCTTTTGCGGTTCCCCCATACAAAAACTCCACCGGTTACCCGGTGGAGTTTTTTTCGGGAGGGTGCGCTCAGTTGCCGCAGCAGCAGCACAGAACGATCAGCGCAATGATGATGACCCAGCAGCAGTTATCGCCGAGCAGGTTGCCGAAACAGTTGTTCATACCGTGTCCTCCTTATAAGGTAGATGTGTGAGGGGGGCAGGGGCTGCCCCCGCGGGGGTTTCCCCCTCCTCGTTAACATCTTATGCGGTATTGACGAAACTGTGCGGATTTTGCCGATTCCGTTCTTTTTTTCGGGAGAAATCAGTCTTCGTCGGGAATATAGCTGTATTTTTCCCGGATATTGGCGGCAAGCATCATATCCTTCACCTTCATCAGTCTGGTGATGTTGCCGCGCTCGTTTTCATCCAGCTTCATTTTAATGGACTTCATTGCCGCGAGGTAACGCGGCATCATAATATATTTCAGTGCGTTCACACGGCGGCGCGTGCGCTCGATTTCCTCGGCAAGCAGCTGTGCTTCCTTTTCCAGCTCCGCCATATGCAAAAGATCCTCCATCACACCGGAAAGCTCCCGCACCGAGGCGTCCAGCTCCCCGGAGGTAAAGGCAAAGCCGTAGTTGCAGTCCCCCTCACCGGATTCGGTAATGTGCAGGCTGAATTCCGGCACGGTTACGCTCATCCGATTGCGGTATTCCACAAACAGTTCGCTTTCCTTTTTCGGCAGAATCAATGCCTCCTGCATCATACGGGGGCTGGTAACGGCACTTGCCGCGTCAAACGAAGCATACACGCGCGCCAGTGCCTTTTCCACACGCGCACGTAGGGTTTTGTCCTCCCGCACCACGTCCAGAAACCGCTTCATCAGCTCATCGCACTTGTCTTTGAGCAGCTTGTGTCCGCGCCGCGCGGTGGTGTAGCGTGTTTGCAGCTTTTTCAGCTCCATCCGGGTGGGATTGACTCGAATTTCAGCCATATCCGTTCCTCAATCCTTTTTCGGCCAGTATTTTTCCACCAGCTCGGGTTTGATGCGCTTCATTTCACTGCGGGGCAGGATTGAAAGCAGCTTCCAGCCGAGATCCAGCGTTTCCTCAATCGTGCGGTTTTCGTAAAAGCCCTGATTCACATACTGCTCCTCAAACGCATCGGCAAATTTGGCGTACAGACGGTCAATCGGGGTCAGTGCCGCCTCACCCAGCACCACCATCAGCTCCTTTGCCTCTTTGCCGCGGGCGTAGCTGGAAAACAGCTGGTTCATCGTGCCCGCGTGATCCTCCCGCGTTTTTCCGGCACCGATGCCCTTGTCCTTCAGACGCGACAGGGACGGTAACACGTCCACCGGCGGCAGATACCCTTTGCGGTAAAGCTCCCGCGAAAGGATAATCTGACCCTCGGTGATATAACCCGTCAGGTCGGGGATGGGGTGGGTTTTGTCGTCCTCGGGCATTGAGAGAATCGGAATCATCGTAATCGACCCGGTACTGCCCATTTTGCGCCCTGCCCGTTCATACATCGTGGCAAGGTCGGTATACAGATACCCGGGATAGCCGCGCCGCCCCGGCACCTCCTTGCGCGCGGCGGAAACCTCACGCAGGGCCTCGGCGTAATTGGTAATGTCGGTCATAATCACCAGCACGTGCATATTGCATTCAAACGCCAGATATTCCGCGGCGGTCAATGCCATACGCGGGGTGGAAATGCGCTCGATGGCAGGGTCGGAGGCAAGGTTGATAAAGAGCACCGTGCGGTCAATCGCGCCGGTTTTCTTGAAATCGGAAATAAAGAAATCTGCTTCCTCAAAGGTAATACCGATGGCGGCAAACACCACGGCAAACTTCTCGTCGGTGCCGCGCACCTTCGCCTGTCTTGCAATCTGCGCCGCCAGATTGGCGTGCGGCAAGCCGGAGCCGGAAAAAATCGGCAGCTTCTGCCCGCGCACCAGCGTATTCAGCCCGTCAATGGTGGAAATCCCGGTCTGAATGAATTCGGAGGGGTAGTACCGCGCGGCGGGATTGATCGGCGTGCCGTTGATATCCATTGCCTTTTCGGCAAGCAACGGTGCGCCCCCGTCAATCGGCTCTCCCATTCCCGAAAGCACGCGCCCCAGCATCCCCTCGGATACCGGCAATTGCACGCCGTGTCCGGTAAAGCGCACCTTGCTTTCGGCAAGGTTCAGCCCTGCGGCGGAGTCAAACAGCTGAACCAACACGTTTTTGCCGTTGACCTCCAACACCCGGCAACGGCGCACCTCGCCGCCCGGAAGCTCGATCTCGCCCAGCTCGTCATATTTCACGCCCTCCACCTGCTTGACCAGCATCAGAGGTCCCGCAACTTCCTCAATCGTTTTGTATTCTCGAATCATTTCACACCTCAGTCTTTCACGGCATCCCGCAGTACCGCATCGATCTCGCGATCGATCTCAGCGTCGATTTCGGCATACTGCTCCCGATAAGTGCCGGCAGGGGCGGCTTTCGCGCGCCCGATGCGTTCCCGCACGGAAAGCTCCGAAATTGCCTGAACGTCCGCGCCCTTGTCAATCGCGGCTCTTGCCTTGCGGTCAAAGGAAAAGATCAGATCGATAAGAGCCGACATCTTGTCCATTGCCGTGAAGCTGTCGTTATCGCTGAACGCGTCCTGTTGCAGGAAGTCCTCCCGCACCGACTGTGCGGTTTCCAACGTCATCCGGTCGGCAGGGGAAAGCGCGTCCATCCCCACCAGCTTCACAATCTCCTGCAATTCGCTCTCGTTTTGAAGGATTTTGAGCAAGTGGTCGGTTTTTGCCATCCAGTCCCTTGAAATATGCTCCGAGAACCAGCCGGAAAGGCGGTCACGGTAAAGGGAATAGGAGTTGAGCCAGTTGATTGCCGGGAAATGGCGGCGATAGGCAAGCGAGGCGTCCAAGCCCCAGAACACCTTTACAATCCGGAGGGTTGCCTGGGTCACAGGCTCCGAAATGTCACCGCCCTGAGGCGAAACCGCGCCCACGGCGGTCAGCGTACCCTCACGGTGATCGCCCCCAAGGCAGACCACCTTGCCCGCGCGTTCGTAAAACTGCGCCAGGCGCGAGGTCAGATACGCGGGGTAGCCCTCCTCACCGGGCATTTCCTCCAACCGCCCCGACATTTCGCGCAAAGCCTCTGCCCAACGGGAGGTGGAATCCGCAATCACGGCAACCGAATAGCCCTGGTCGCGGTAGTATTCCGCAATCGTGATACCGGTGTAAATGGACGCTTCCCGCGCCGCCACCGGCATATCCGAGGTATTGGCAATCAGCACCGTGCGTTCCATCAGCGATTTTCCGGTGCGGGGGTCGGTCAGCTCCGGAAATTCCCGCAGCACGTCGGTCATCTCGTTGCCGCGCTCGCCGCATCCGATATAAATCACCAAATCCACGTCGCTCCATTTGGCAAGCTGATGCTGTACCACGGTCTTGCCGGAGCCGAACGGACCCGGCACGCACGCGGTGCCGCCCTTGGCAATGGGAAAGAGCGCGTCAATCACGCGCTGACCCGAAATCAGCGGCTCATACGGGGGTAGCTTTTCGGTGTACGGGCGCGCGATACGCACCGGCCATTTCTGCATCAGCGTCAGCGGCAGGCTCTCGTTATTGTCCAACAGGAGAGTGCCGATCTGATCGGTCACCGTAAAGTCGCCCTCGCGCAGTTCGGTCACCACGCCGCCCTTTTTCGGGGGAACCATAATCTTATGCAGGAGTGTTTCGCTCTCCTGCACGGTACCCAGCACGTCGCCCGCCGTCACCGTATCGCCCACGGCAACCGCCGGGGTAAAATGCCAGCGTTTTTCGCGGTTCAGTGCCGGCTCGTCAATCCCTTTGATGATATTGGGGCCGTATTTGTCCCGCATCGTTTCCAGCGGCCGCTGAATCCCGTCATAAATGCTCTTGATCAGCCCGGGACCCAATTCCACGGAAAGCGGTGCGCCGGTAGAAACCACCCGGTCGCCGCGCCCGATGCCCGCCGTTTCCTCATAGACCTGTATGGAGGCGCGGTCGCCGTGCATTTCGATGATTTCCCCGATCAGCTTGGCATCGCCCACGCGCACTACGTCAAACATATTGGCTTCCCGCATCCCCTCGGCAATCACCAGGGGGCCGGAAACCTTGAGTATTCTTCCTTCAACCATTTCAGCCGTTCCGTCCTTTGCCGCGGCAAAGGCTTCCTTTCTTCCGGCACACGGCGGGAAACCCCGCAGGTGCCTTTCGGTTTGTTCTGCCCGTCAGCCGACCGGCAGATTATTCTCTGAACAGAATATCCGCGCCGATGGCGCGTTCCACGGCACTTTTCAGCTGTGCCATTCCGTAGCCGGCACCGCCGTCTCTGCCCGGGATTACGGTAATTGCGGGCAGGGGGGCATCCTTGTAAAGAGCAATGTCCTCTGCCAGCTCTCCGGCAACGTTTTCGGTGAGAAACAGCACGGCGTATTCGCCGGATTTTGCCGCACGGTGCAATTGCACCCGCGCCGCGGCGGCGTCCGCCGCCTCCAGCACGGAAAAGCCCAGTGCCATAAATCCAAGCACGCTCGCCCTGTCTCCGATTACTCCCGCTTTATACATAACTTTCTCTGTACCTCCCCCGGATTTCGTCGGCGGAAAGCCCCGCCGCCTTGCCCGATATCAGAATCCGCAGATTCTTCACCGAGGTTTCCAGTGCCATCAGATACGCCACCGGAATTTCCGCCCCGAACGGAACGAATTTCGCGGTTCTGACAAATTCCGTGACCAGGTCATCCGCGTTTTTTTCCACTGCGGAGAGCGTCCGCTCGCCGCCGATGTCAAACAGCGGTGCCAGCTCGGTCATCGACACCATATCCACAAGGCGACTCTCGCCCCCGTCAAACGCTTCGGTGAAAAAGCCCTCGCCAAGGGTTCCGCCCGGCACCAGTGCCGAGAGCATTGCCGCGCGCATCGGAAAGGTTGCGCCCATACGCAACAGGCGCAGGCAAATCATCACGTTGGTGCAATCCGCCCGGAGCGAAACGATTTTTGCGGCAAACGGAAGCGTTGCCCCCGCCGCCATATCGGCAAAGCACGCACGGTCAAGCCCGAGATCGATTTCCTGCGGATTTTTGGTTTTGGCATATGCCGCCAGCACCTCCGGAATTGCCGCCCCCATATGGCGGGGCAATTCGGCATACCGCTCCTCGGAAAGAATCGCGGGGAGCCTGTCCGCAGGGACGGTACCCGCATCAATCAGCATTCCGTCGGCGGAAACACTCCGCAGGCGGCATTTGAGAATCGCTTTGATATTGTTGCAGTCATACGGATAACGGAGAAAGGCAAACAGCCCGCTCTCCCCGCACGCCTCGGCAACCTCGCGAAACCCGGCGGAAAGTGCCGCAAGCAGGGTTGCTTCCGCATCCGGATTTCCGTCGGCACCGATTACGGAATCTAACCCGTAAGAATTCAGTGCCGCAAAAATTTCATCCTCGGAGCGAAGCTCGGATAAGCTGCCGAGCCGCTCCCGCCCGATCAGCGCGTTTTCCATCGCGCGAATCCTGGCACCGGCGTACAGATAGTCCGTGGGATTTTTATGTGCCGCCATCCTGATTCCCCCTTCTCACGGTCACGCCGTTATTCCTCGGGGAAAAGAATCGCGGTGATCTTTCCCTCGGTTTCCCGCCGCACCTCGGCAAGCAAAACCGAGAGCGCGCAGTTGGTTTCGATATTGCCGCAACGAAGAACCAACCCGCCGTCAATCGGGACGGTGTCCTCCGAAAGGCACAGCTTGGAGAGCAAATCCGCGCCGATGCGCCCTTCTCCCGTGCGGCGCGCGGCAGACACAACCTCCGCACCGTATTTTTCCCGGTCGTTGCCGTTCAGGAGAACCTCCGCCTTTTCATAAGGCTCCACCTCATCGCCGAGAGCGCGGCTGGTCTGCTCGCTTTTCTGAAACTCCAGCAGTGCGCTGACCAGCAATGCCGCCAAAAGCTCGCGGTACTTGCCGAAATCGGTATCCAGAATCTCCTCCCGCGCTTTTTCGTAAACCTCGTCCACCAGCGCGCTTTTGGCGGCAAGCAGAACCGAACGGCGGTTCATCTCCGCCGTGGCTTTTGCACGGTCAATCATCCGCTGACCCTCCGTCTCGGCGCGGTCGGCAATGCGGTCGCGCTCGGCAATGCTCCGCTCGGCGTATTCCTCCGCCAGCCTGCGGCATTCCGCCTCGGCGGCACCGAGGATTTTCTCCGCCTCGCGTGCGGCTTCGGCGGCAATGCGATCGGTAATTTTTTCAATTCCCGTCATAGCGTTTCCTTTCGGAATCAGACCTTGGCAAAGAGAACCAGCAGAAGCGACACCAGCACGGCAAAGATTGCATAAGTCTCTACCAGTGCCGCAGAGGTGATGGCTTTCCCCACTTCATCGGGACGCTTGGCAATCAGCCCCACACCGGCGGCGGCAACGCGCCCCTGCTTGATGCCGGAATAAAGCCCGACAATCGCAATCGGCAGAGATGCCATCAGGAAGTACGCGCCCTGTGCCACTGTCAGCTCCGCGGGAGTGCCGAGCAGACCGATCTTGAAGATGATCAGAAACGCGGTAATCAGCCCGTAGATGCCCTGTGTACCCGGAATTGCCTGCAAAATCAGCGTTTTGCCGAATTTGGAGGGGTCCTCCGTCAGCAGCCCGGACGCCGCCTCGCCGACAAGTCCCACGCCTTTGGCGGAACCCATACCCGCAAGCCCCGCGGCAAGAGCCGCACCGAGAAGTGCCAGATTCTGTCCCGAAAAGATTTGTTCGATGAGCATAGTATTTTCTCCTTTATATTAAAATTCTTTTTTGTTATGCTTCTCCGCCGTCCCCCGAGGTATCCTCGGCGTAGCGGTCGGAGGGGGTTACGGGTTTGAAGGGCGTTCCGCCGTCCTCATAAAATTTCCCGAAAAATTCGATATACTGCAATCGCGAGGTGTGCACGAAGGTACCCAGCACGTTGATGGCAAGATTGAGGATATGACCGAAGCAGAACACCACAATCATCAGGATAAAGCCGATGAACGAGGCTCCCTTGAGCGTGGCAAGAATGTTGACCACCTGCCCGATGACGCCCGCGGCAAGCCCGAGTGCCAGAATACGGGAGTAGGAAAGCAGGTCGGAGGCGTAGCTGATGAGATCGTAAAGCCCCAGCAATCCGCCGAAGAGCTTCATCACACCCTTCCGATCCCGCCCCTGCGTGGCAACCACTGCCGCCACACCGAGCAGAAGCACGATCAGCCCTGCGGTTTTCTGCACGAAAATCAAGCCGATTCCGGCGAAAAGCAACCAGTAGGAGCCGATGTCAAACAGCGCGTCAAGCGGCTTGCCCTCTTTGCACAGAAGCACCGCCTTGACCGCCATCCCCGCCAGCAGATGCACCGCACCCACGGCAAGAGAAAGCACCAGAAACGCCATCGGATTCTGCAACGGGTCAAACAGCACGGCAATGTTTGCCGCGTCTGCAGGCAGGAGCGAGAGCCGCGGCATCTCACTTGCCGGAATCTTCAGCACGTTCTCCATAAACGCCAGCGGAAAGTTGCCGAAATAAGCCCCGAACAGTACCCCGCAAATCATACACGAAATGCCGCAGTAGCCGAACATCAGCAAAAACCGCTTCATACCTTCTCTCGGGTGGCACCAATGCACGATGCCGAAGCACGCGGCAGAAAGCAAAAGCCCGTAGCCCGCGTCGGCAAACATCAGCCCGAAAATCACGAAATAGAAGATACTCATAATGAAGGTCGGGTCAAATTTGCCGTATTTCGGGTAGGAATACATCCCCAGCACCCATTCAAAATTGCGGGCGTAAGGATTGTTGGAAAGAAGCACCGGCACGTCATCACCGGGGGCGGGCGGCTCAAATTCATATGCCGCGCCGTATCTGTCCAGTGCCGCCGTCACCTTTTCCTTGGCGGGGACGGGACACCACATTGAAAATACGGTGCATTCCCCCGTGGCAAGCAGTTTTTTCTTGTTTTCCTCGGTCAGCAGGGTTGTCCGTTCCATATCGGAAAGGATTTCCACCTCCGTCAGCTTTCCGGAGAGATTGCGCAGTTGCGCCTGCCCCGCCGCCGCCTCGGCGGCAAGCATCCGCCGTTCTCCGTCCGCGCGGTCAAACAGATATTTCGGCAAATCCCCGCCCTGCGAAAAGGTGGCTTTCAGAAAGCCAAGCCCCGAAAGCGCGGTCATTGCCGCCGTTTCGTCGCCCTTGTGAACGAAGGCACTGATATAAACTCCCGCCGAATCCTCGCACAGCACCTCAAAGGTAAAGGCAAGCCCTTCGGTGGCGGCGGCAATGCGCTCACGCCCCGTTCCCGGCGGCAGACTCCCCAGCAGGTGCCGCGTGGTTGCCGTCCCGGCAAAATCCGGGCAATAGGGCAGGTCGAGATACGGGGTCAGTGCCGCACATTCCGCGGCAAGAGCCGCATCCTCGGTTTTGATTTTTTCGGCGCGGTCAAGCAGGGTGTTTGCGCTGTCCACCACGCGCCACGCCTCCTCCGCGCGCCCGGAGGTGCGAAATTCCTCAAACGAAACCGCCGCCGCGCCCGCAAAGGGATTTTTCTTTCTCGTACTGCGCCGCGTCAGCTCCGGCAAAACCCGATCGATCCTTGCCACGCGCGCGGCGGCTTCCCGCACGGCGGTTTCGGGGCGGGCAATTCCGTCCGGTGATTCCGCGGCGTCCGGCTCGGTAATCGAAACCGTTCGCAGCTTCATCAGCCGCCGCATCAGCGCGTCGGTGTCCCGCTTCAGCGCGACCGCCGTCAGCTTTTCCATCGTACTTACTGACATTTTTCCACGATCCCCCAAACAACCGCCTTCACAGCCTCGTTCAGATGCACCCGCGCGGTTTCGCAGATTGCCTCGGCTTCTTTTTCCGCTTCCTCGCGCTTACGCGCAATCAGGCGATCGGCACGCCGTTCGATTTCCGCAAGACGCCCGCTGTATTCGGCTTCGGTCACGCGGAGCACCTCCTCGGATTGCGCCCTGCCCTGTGCCTCCACCGCCGCGCGCATTGCCGCCGCCTTTTCGCCGGCGGCACGCTTTACTTCATCCGCCTTTGCTTCGGCTTTGCGGATCTCCTCAATCACTTGTTTTGACATTCGGTTTCACCGTCCTTTTTTCTCTGCCGAAAGGCAAAGACCGTTTTCGGCAAAGGGTCAGAGCCCCTGCCCTTCCCGCCGGCCGCTCACGCCGGCAGATTGTGCCGCATTATTTATATTATATTACCATATAAAAACACTATTTGCAAGATGTTTTACGGAAATGTTTTTTCTTTTTTATCGCCAATACCGGACAGCTTTCGCCGATCTGTGCAAAAAACGTCCGCCGGGAGTGCTACCACACACTCTCGGCGTGAAGCAAAGTCTCTCCCGCGCGCACCTCAAAGGAAACGCACAGCTTTTCTTTGCCTCTTGCCCGCGTAATTTTACCGTTTACCCGGCAGGTGTAGCGGGAAAAGCGGTACCCACAGCCGGCGCGCACCGCACGCTCCAACGCCTCTCCCGCCTCGGCAACCAGCGTGCCGCGCACAAACCCGCACAATGCCGCACCCAATGCCGCCGCGTGCCGTGCGGCGGCACTCTCCCCCGTCGGCATCCGGTATTCCAGCCGCAGAATCTCACATCCGCCAAGGCGAAAGCTCTCCCGTCCGTTTTCCGGCGGCACACAAAGCCCGGCGGGTGCCGTTCCGGTTTCTTCCGTGTGTTCCGCTTTCCGTTTTTTCCGCGTGGTTTTTGCGCCGTCTCCCCGCCGTTTCGTTTTCCGCAACTCCGTTTCCCGTGGCGGCTCCGTTTCCCGTGTCTCCGTTTCCTGCCGTTCTGTTTTTGGCTGTCCTGTCCCCTGCCGATTGATTTCCCGCCGCTGTATTTCCTGCGCCCACGTTTCCCGCGACTTTGTTTCCTCTGATTTCGTTTCCCGCCGCCTCATTTTTTCCCCCCGCCGGTCGCCCCTGCGTCAAACCGGACAATTTTTGCGCTTGCGTTTGCCACACGCAAAAGATAAGGCGTTCCGTCCGCCAGAAAAGTGGCGGAAAATCCGTCTCCGCTGACCTCGGTCTGTCCCTCCCCGTTCACCTTTGCCCCCCGTGCATCGGTGCGAACGGGAAACAGCGCAAAAATCGCCGCAAAATCGCTCTCGTCGGAAACGGGAACCGTCAGTTCTCCCGCAGTCAGGGTCAGTGTGCCGTCCCCGGTGCGGGAAAGCACGGTACCCGAAAGTGACTCCGGTGCATAGAATGTAAATGTTCCGCAAAAAGGCAGAGGGGTGCCGTCCTCCCGGTATTCTGCCGGGTCGGCGCAAAGCTCTCCCGAAAATGTAAATCCCGGCAGTGTCCCCTCGATTTCCGCGGTAAAGCCCGCACAAAACGGTTCCGAAAAATTGCGGTTTTTGCCGCAGGCACACAGAGAAACCAGCAAAAGGAGCGCACCCAGTGCGCAAAACACCCGTGCCGTCCTTTCCCATAGGTGCCGACTCCGACAGGCGGTTTTTTGCATATTCAAGCCTCCTTTTTCACACAAAACGCACCCCGTTGCGGCACTTTTTGCCCGCAAACGGATTTTTCACGCGGCAACTGCCCACACGGCAAACCGCCTACGCGATGGATTTCCCGCGCGGCGAACTGCCACACGGCAAACTGCCAACACCGTGAATTTTTCGTGCGGCGGACTGACCGCGCGGCGAGGTTTCGTTTTACCCTTTATCGTATGCGCACCGGCGCAAAAAAATGCCGCGCCCACTTGTCAGCAGACAAAAATTGTGGTATGATGGCATAGAAAGGAACCGATATGCGTTGTTTTCCCCCCGAGCGCGCCGTAGCGGAAATCCACGCGGCGGCACTGATTGCCAATTACCGCCTGTTGCAGAAAAAGGCGGGAAACGCACGGCTTTTTGCCGTTGTGAAAGCCAATGCTTACGGTCACGGATTGGAAGGGGTCACCGGAATCCTTGCAGGTGCCGGCTGTACTGCCTTTGCCGTGGCAACGCTGGAGGAGGCGTGTACCGTGCGCCTGCACGCCCCCGGCGCGGTAATCCTGATTCTCGGCTATACCCCGCCGGGAAAAGCGCGCCTGCTCTCGGAGCTGTCTCTCACGCAAACCGTGTTTTCCGCCCGTTATGCAAAAGCACTGGACGCGGCGGCAAGTGCCGCGGGGCGCGTGATTACGGTGCATTTCAAGGTGGACGGCGGGATGACGCGGCTCGGATTTCCGCCGGATAGCGGAAAAGCCATCCGGGATACCGTGGAGGCTTGCCCGATGCTGTTGCCCACCGGGATTTTTACCCATTTCCCCACCCCGGAAAACGAGGAAGCCACCGGGGAAACGCTGACCTGCTTCCGCGCGCTTTGCGGAGAGCTTGCCGCGTGCGGATTGCGTCTGCCGCGCCACGCGGCGGCATCCGCGGCACTGCTGACAAGGGACGACGCCACGCTTGACGCGGTGCGCCCGGGATTGGCACTCTACGGCATCCCGCCCGTACCGTGCGGGCTCCCGCTCTCCCCGGTACTGACGCTCACCGCCCCCATCGTGCAGATTCACGAGGTGCCGAAGGGTACGCCCGTGGGCTACGGCGGCACGTTCGTCACCAAAAGAAAATCGAAAATCGGCACCCTGCCGCTCGGCTATGGGGATGGCTTCTCCCGTGCGCTGGCAACCCTGCCGCTGACCCTGTTGCACGGTAAAAAACAATACCGCATCCCCGTGGCGGGCAGAATCTGTATGGATCAGACGATGGTAGACCTGACGGGGACCCCCGCAAAAGAGGGGGATACGGTATCGGTTTTCGGGGATATTACGGCGGCGGCGCACACGGCGGGAACAATCCCTTATGAAATTCTGACCTCGCTGAGTGCCAGACTGCAACGAAGCACGGTTTTTGACGCGGAAACCCGAATATCCTCCATAACGGGGTGAGAAACAGCAAAGAAAGGACGCATATGGTTGCATTTTACGAAAACAGGACGGATGAATTTCACGCCCGCCCGAAGTTAAACGGCACGGGGCATTTGGGGTGCCCCGCGCACCTGCACTATCACCTGGAACTGGTGATTTTTCTGGACGGGGAGGCGCGCGCATTTGCCGACACCAAGGAGTACACCCTGCACCCGGGAGACGTGTTTCTGAGTTTTCCCAATCAGGTTCACCGCTATGAATCCTTTACCAAGGAGTCCTATTATCTGTTTATCATCAATCCCGACATTCTCTCCGAGCTTTCCCGCGTCTTTGACGGCGGCGTGCCGACCTCGGCGGTTCTCCCGGGTGCCGCCGGGGACCCCGAGATTGTCCGGCTTGCCGAAAAGCTGTCCGAAATCGAGGACACCGTCCCCTTTGCCGAAACCCTGCGCCGCGGCTATCTGCTGACTCTGTTCTGCAAACTCCTGCCCCGGTTTACCCTGACCTCGGCAAACACGGGGGACACCCACGCGCTCAAAGGCATTGTCACCTACTGCACCCAAAATTACACCAAAGATCTGTCACTCTCGGAATTGGAGCGGGAATTGCACATCAGCCGCTATTACATCTCCCATCTGTTTTCGGACAAGCTGAAAATCGGCTTTAACAGCTATATCAATTCACTCCGTATCTCCTATGCCTGCCGTTATCTGCGCCACAGTGAAAAATCGGTGACCGAAATCAGTGAGCTGGTGGGCTTCGGCACGCTTCGCACCTTCAACCGTGCATTTCTGCGGCAGACCGGAAAAACACCCAGCGAATACCGCCGTACGGGAAGCGCGCCTTCCCCCGGACAAAACGAAATAAAGACCGAAAAGAGGAAGGAAAAATGAAAAAAATCGCCAGCTTTACCGTAAATCACGATAAAATCGTGCCGGGAATGTATCTCTCCCGCATTGACGGGGATGTGACTACCTTTGATTTGCGCACCCGCCGCCCCAACTGCGGGGATTATATGGACAACCTTACGATGCACTCGGTAGAGCATATGCTTGCCACCTATCTTCGCGGCGGTGCGTGGGGGGAGCATATCATCTACTTTGGTCCGATGGGATGCCAGACAGGGTTTTATCTGCTGGTGCGGAATCTCTCGCCCGAGGAAACCAAAAAAGCACTGATCGGTGCGCTGGAAAGCACGCTGACGGCAACCGAAATGTTCGGTGCCGACAGAAAGGAATGCGGCAACTATCAAAATCTCAGCCTGGATGCCGCCAAAACCGAATGTGCGGCATACCTTGCCGTGCTGAAAAACGGAAAAGGAGATTTTACCTATGAATCCTAAACAAGAAATCCTCGGCATCATCGGCGCGATGGAAATGGAGATTGAGGGCTTGCGCGCCCATATGGAAAATGCGTGCGAGGAAACGGTCAGCGGTGTGCGGTTTACCAAGGGACTGCTTTGCGGGTGCGAGGTTGTGGTTTGCGTGTGCGGGGTGGGAAAGGTATTTGCCACCGTTGCCGCGGAAGCAATGATTTTGCACTACGGCGTTACGGCACTGATCAACACCGGGGTGGCAGGCGGACTTGCCCCGGGACTTCGCGTATGCGACGTGGTGATTGCCGATGCGGTGGTTCAGCACGATATGAACACCACGGCGTGCGGTGACCCGCGCGGACTTCTCTCGGGGCTGAATCGGATTGAATTGCCTGCCGACCGTGCGCTGAGCGCGGCATTGACCGCCGCCGCAAATGCGGAAGGGTGCCGCACCTGCCGGGGCGTGATTGCCTCCGGCGATTTGTTTGTGGCAAAGGAATCGCACAAAAAGCAAATCAAAGAGACCTTTTTTGCCGTTGCCTGCGAAATGGAGGGTGCGCCGATCGGTCAGGTGGCAACCGTGAACGGCGTGCCGTTTGCGGTGTTGCGCTGTATTTCGGACGGCGGGGACGGAATGGAATTTGAGCAGTTTGCAAAGCTCGCCGCAAAAATCTCCACCCGCGTGATTCTCCGTTATCTTACGCACGAATAAGGGATGCGCAAGGGGGTGCCTTTTGACAAAAGGCACCCCCTTG